>DAITLT010000175.1:0-7038 GCA_036835505.1 Pseudomonas sp. | reverse complement strand
CGACTCAACTCAAGTTCGGAGAATCCAATGAATAAGAACAAAAAAATCAAGGTGGAGAGGTTTGTCAGGGTGCGTATGGCGACCGCTATCAGTGCGGCGGTGATTGCGCTTGCAACACAGTCGGCCAGTGCACTCAGCATCGATACTGGCAACCCGGATCTGGCCGTGCGTTGGGACAACACCCTGAAGTACAACGCTGGCTGGCGGATGGAGGGGCGTGACAAGAACCTGGTGAATTCCGCCGGCTTCAACTCATCCACCCTGTCTCACGACAAGGGCGATATGGTGACCAACCGTATCGACATCTTCAGCGAGTTCGACTTCATCTATAAGGACAACCACGGCTTCCGTGTGTCGGCGGCGGGTTGGAACGACTTCGAATACGATGACAAGGTCAAGTTCAATCCCGTGTTCGGCGATTCGCCCTACCCGAACAACAGGTTCACCAGCGACGTGGAGCGCTACTACAAGCGCTCCGGCGAAATTCTCGATGCCTTTGTCTTCACCAGGCTCGATCTGGGCAGCGTGCCGCTCAACATTCGCGCGGGTCGCCACAATATCTATTGGGGCGAGGCGCTGTTTACCATTGGCGATGGTATTTCCTACGGTCAGGGGCCGCTGGATCTGCGCAAAGCCGTTTCGACGCCGGGCATCGAGGTCAAGGAACTGTTCCTGCCGCAGAACCAGCTGTCCGCTTCGGCGCAGCTGACCGACAAGATCAGCGTGGCGGCCAACTATTACATGGAATGGGATCCGCACCGTTTTCCCGACGGTGGCACCTACCTGGGCGTCAGCGATGTCAGCCTGTTGGGCGGCCAGGTCCTTGGCGGTCTACCCTATGTCGGCGATGTGGACAGCGGGCCGAACAAGACCCCAGACGACAAGGGCAGTTTCGGCCTCAATGCGGTGATCCAGTCCGATATCCTGGGCGGCAGCGTAGGTCTGTACTACCGCAAGTTCGATGACCGCATGCCCAATCTGGTGTTCGATCCGGTCACCGGGGTGCTCTTCAACGACTATGCCGAGGACGTGAAACTCTACGGATTGAGCTACAACCGCCTGGTCGGTTCGGTCTCGGTCGGTGCCGAACTGTCACGGCGTGAGGACACCGCCCTGGCCGGTAACGCGCGTGGCGACACCTGGCACGCCTTGGTCAACATGATTGCCTATATCGGCCAGACCCCGCTGTTCGACGCGGCACCGCTGCAAGCCGAACTGACCTACACGCGCCTGGACAAGGTCAGCCGTGCGACCAAGGCCCAGTTCGAGGCCCAGCATGAGGATCATGGCTGCACCCTGGGCAAGAAGGGTGGCTGTGTGAGCGATGAGGCGTGGGGCATGAACGTCGCCTTCACCCCGACCTGGTATCAGGTCTTCCCGGGCATCGACATGACCCTGCCGCTGAACTTCGGTATGGGCCTCAAGGGCAATTCGCCGGCACCCTTGGGCGCGGCCGAGAACGCCGGAGCCTGGAGCGTCGGCGTGGGACTCGACATTCACTCGCAGTACAAGGTCAACCTGGCCTACAACGACTATTTCGGCGACTACGTCCAGGCGCCAGGCACCGATCAGATCATCGGTTTCAATGGCAGTGGCACGCTGAATGACCGTGGCTGGTTGTCCCTGACGCTGAAGACCACCTTCTGATGACAACAATAAAAGAGGTGAACAAGATGCAGCGCACAATCAAACTGCTCTCTGCAGTCATCGGTATGGTCGTCAGCGGTTCGCTGCTGGCCGCCGTGTCCCCTGAAGATGCCAAGCAACTGGGCACTACCCTGACCCCTTGGGGCGCCGAGATCGCCGGCAATGCGGAAGGTACCATCCCCGCTTACAGTGGCGGTATTCAGCCACCGGCCAACTATGACTCGAGCAAGCCGGGTATTCGGCCCGACCCGTTTGCCGACGAGCCAGTGGTGCTGACCATTACCTCCGCCAACATGGCCGAGCACGCGGACAAACTGACCGAGGGCACCAAGGCGCTGTTCGCCAAGTACCCGAATTTCCGTATTGATGTCTATCCAACGCATCGTACCGCGCGCTATCCGGACTTCTACCAGGAAAACAGCAAGAAAAACGCCACCGAGTGCCAATTGACCCCGGAAGGCTTGTCCGTCAGCAACTGCTGGGCCGGCGCGCCGTTCCCGATACCGAAGAACGGCCAGGAAGTGATGTGGAACCGCATCTTCAAGTTCGAGCAGGCTGCGTTTCGTGCCGACGATCTGATGACCACGGTGGTCGATGCCAACGGTACCGTGATCAACACCGCGGGTTGGAAACAGTGGAACCAATATCCGCTGTGGATCGACAAGCAGAACGAGAAGCTGGTCGGTGACGAACTCAATGAGATGTACCGGGCGGACTACAACGCACCGGCGCGCAAGGCGGGGGAAAAGCTGGTGCTGCACGATGGCATCAACATGCTCACCAACCCGCGACGTGCCTGGGTTTATGTAGCGGGGCAGCGTCGGGTGAAACTATCGCCGGACGTAGGCTACGACACGCCATCGCCGACCGGTGCGGGTATCGGCACGGTGGATGATTCCTCGGTGTTCTACGGCGCGTTCGACCGCTATGACTTCAGCCTGGTCGGCAAGAAGGAAATGTACATCCCCTACAACATGTTCAAGATCCAGGATCAGAGCAAGTGCGGCAAGGATGTAGTGTTTACGGCGAACTTCATCAATCCGGATTGCGTGCGCTGGGAGTTGCATCGGGTCTGGGTGGTCGACGCCAAGCTGAAGCCCGGCAAGCGTCACATCTACCCGACTCGCACACTGTACTGGGATGAGGATTACCTGGGCGTGGGCATGGCCGACTCCTATGACAGCACCGGCAAGGTCTACCGTGTGGTGCAGTCGGAATCCTTCCCGTTCTACGAGTCGGCCGGTCATATCAGCGGCCAGTTCGCCGTGTATGACCTGGCCAGTGGCGCCTACACCCGTCAGGCCTATTCCACCGGTAAAACCGGCTGGTATACCGCCGATCCGGTGCCGACCAATACCTTCTCAGCCTCGGCGCTGACTGGCGGCGGTATTCGCTAAGGCCCGTGCAGTGGCGTGGCGGAGTTTTTTGCCGCGCCACATGCTGATGGGGTGAGGTGTATGGGCAGCGGATGGAGAGTTTCGATGCGAGTCTTTGCTATTTCTGATTGCAGGGCCTTCTTGCTGAGTATCTGGCTGATGACCTGTGGCTATGTTCAGGCGTTTGAAGATCCGACGCGGGTTGCTGCGGCAATGAGCGAGAAATTGCTCATGAGCCCGCTGATAGCCGTTGCCATGGCTGGCGAGCGTAGGGTAGCGGTGGGGCAGCGTGGGCACATTGCCCTTTCCCAAGACGCTGGCCATAGCTGGCTGCAGGCACGGGTGCCTGTCAGCAGTGATCTGGTGGCAGTGAGTTTTCCCAGCGCGCAACACGGCTGGGCCGTGGGTCATGGCGGGGTGGTTTTGCATAGCGAGGACGGCGGCTTCAACTGGGAGTTGCAACTGGATGGGCAGCAGGCATCCAGGCTGATCCTCGATTACTACACGGACAACGCGCGCGGTGGTGCGCTGGAGAACGCGCAGCTGTATATCGAGCGCGAGCAGAGCTTGATTGGCTATGGCGGTACGCAGCCGCTGATGGCGGTGCATTTCATCGATGAACAGGTCGGATTTGTGGTGGGGCTGTTCAACCGGATTCTTAAAACGGTCGACGGGGGCAAGACCTGGGAACCCTGGCTACACCGGGTCGACAATCCCAACGAGCTGCATTTCTATTCGCTCAGTGCCGACGCGCGGGCGCTCTACATAACCGGCGAGCAGGGCATGGTTTGGCGCATGGGCCACGATCAGGCGTCATTCGCCGCCATCCCCACCGACTATGCCGGAACGCTGTTCGGTGCGACCAGTAACGGTAAGAGCCTGATCGCTTTCGGCATGCGCGGCAGTGTGTTTCGTTCCACCGACGAGGGCGTGAATTGGGCGCGTATCCCGGTCGATACCCAGGCCGGCATCACGGCTGGGGTGTTTTTACCGAGCGGGCATCTGCTACTGACCAATTTGGCCGGCGAGGTGGACTTGAGCATGGATGAAGGCCGGACCTTCAGCCGGGTGCAGCTCAAGCAATCGATGCCGCTGTTTGGCTTGGTGGCCGGGGTGGATGGCAACCTGACCTTGGTGGGCGCCAGCGGTGTGCAGCGCGAAACGATGGCGCTGGCGGCCATCAAGGCCAGGGAATCGAGTGCCGTAGTCGATAGCACCTCCGATCCTATGTCCACCTTGCTTGGAGCAGGCTATGGCTACCGTCACTGACGCCACGAAAATGGCTGTGATCGAAGACCTCAAGGACTTCGATGGCCGCTCCGGCAGTTTGCTCGAGCAGCTGATCTTCAATAGCCGCGTGCTGATAATCGCCAGTTGCGTGCTGTTGACCCTGTTTCTCGGACTGCAACTGCGCGATCTGAAGATCGCCGCCAGCTACGAAAAAATGCTGCCGCACGGGCAGGAGTACATCAGGAATTTTCTCGACAACCGCAGCGAGTTGCGGGGTCTGGCCGATTCGGTACGTATCGTGGTGGAGGCCAGGGACGGCGATATTTTCAATGCCGAGTACCTGGCCGAATTGGCCAAGATCAATGATGAGATCTTCATCCTGCAGGGAGTCGATCGGCCCTGGATGAAGTCGATCTTCACTCCGGTGGTGCGCTGGACCGAGGTCACCGAGGAGGGCTTCACCGGTGGGCCGGTATTGCCCAACGATTACGACGGCTCGGCGCGTTCGATCGAAGATTTGCGCCTCAACATCGGGCGTGCCGATGCGGTTGGTAGCCTGGTGGCGCATGACTATCGCTCGAGCATGATAGTCGTGCCGCTGATGGCCAGGGATGCCGAAGGCAAGGCGGTGAATTACCAGGCGCTGTCGCAGTCGATCGAGACGATCCGCCAGCGCTATGGCGAGGGCGAGCAGGCCAAGGTCAACATCTATGTGATCGGCTTCGCCAAGATGATCGGCGACCTGATCGCCGGGCTGGAAAAGGTCGCGCTGTTCTTCCTCGCTGCCATGCTGATCGCCGCCGCCATCATCTATGCCTATACCCGCTGCATCCGCAGTACCGTGCTGGTGCTGTGCTGTTCGATCATGGCGGTGGTCTGGCAATTGGGTCTGATCGCGCTGTTCGGTTACAACCTCGATCCATTCTCCATGCTGGTGCCGTTTCTGGTATTTGCCATCGGCGTCAGCCATGGCGCGCAGAAAATGAACGGCATCATGCAGGACATCGGCCGCGGCACCCACCGTCTGGTCGCCGCTCGCTATACCTTCCGCCGCTTGTTCCTGGCCGGCGTGACCGCGCTGTTGGCGGACGTGGTGGGCTTTGCCGTGTTGATGATCATCGACATCCCGGTGATCCGCGAGCTGGCCCTGACCGCCAGTATCGGCGTCGGGGTGTTGATCTTCACCAACCTGATTCTGATCCCGGTGCTGCTGTCCTATATCGGCGTTACGCCCAAGGCGGCGCAACGCAGTCTGGCGGTGGAGCAGGCCGACTCCCAACAGGCTTCCGGTTTCGGCCATGTATGGTCGACCCTCGAGCGCTTTACCGAGCGACGCTGGGCCCTGGGTGCCTTGCTGGTCGGCTTGGCACTGGGCGCCTGGGGTTTCATGACCTCGCTGCAGCTGCAGGTCGGCGATCTGGATGCCGGTGCGCCGGAGCTGCGCCCGGACTCCCGCTATAACCTGGACAATGCCTTCATCACCTCGCACTACAGCATTTCCAGCGACGTGTTCGCGGTGATGGTGAAAACCGGTGACGATGGCTGCCGCACTTATGAAACGCTGACGGAGGTCGATCGCCTGGGTTGGCAGCTGGCGCAAATCCCCGGCGTGCAGCGCACCGCCTCGCTGGCGGACACGGTACGCGGTTATACCGCCGGCATGTTCGAGGGCAATCCGAAGTGGTCCACGATCAGCGACAACCAGGGCATCATCGATGCGCAAATCGGCAATGCGGTGTCCTGGAACTCCGAGTACCTGAATACCCGCTGCACGCTGACGCCGGTGGTGGCTTACCTGGCCGACCACAAGGCTGAAACGCTCGATCGCGTGGTCAAGGTGGCCAGTGAGTTCGCCGCAGAGCATGACACCGAGGACCGCAAGTTCCTGCTGGCTGCCGGTAACTCGGGCGTGGACGCGGCGACCAACATCGTGGTCAAGGGCGCCAACCGGCAGATGTTGTTCTACGTCTATGCGGCTGTGGCATTGCTGTGCCTGATCACCTTCCGCAGCTGGCGTGCGGTGATCGTGGCCCTGGTGCCGCTGATTCTCACCTCGATTCTCGCCGAAGCGCTGATGGTACACCTGGGCATCGGCATCAAGGTCGCCACCCTGCCGGTGGTGGCGCTCGGAGTGGGGATCGGCATCGACTACGCGATCTATCTGCTGAGCATCCAGTTGGCCTTCCAGCGTACCGGCATGCCGGTGGCTGAGGCTTACAAAAAGGCGCTGGCGACCACTGGCAAGGTGGTGGCGCTGGTCGGCGTGACCCTGGCCGCCGGCGTGATCACCTGGGCCTGGTCGCCGATCAAGTTCCAGGCCGACATGGGCATCCTGCTGACCTTCATGTTCGCCTGGAACATGCTCGGCGCGCTGATTCTGGTGCCGGCACTTTCCCACTTCCTGCTCCAGGGCGAATCCGCGCGCGCTCAGCACTCGACCCGCAAACAGCCCAACGCCAATGCAGTCGCAGAGGGCGCTGTCTGATGAGCAGACTTCGAGGCAAGGTCGCACTGATCATCGGTGCCGGCCGCGACAACATGGGCCAGGAGATCGCCCGCCGCTTTGCCGCCGAGGGGGCGAGGGTGGTGCTGGCGGGGCGTAATGTGGCGCAAATATCGCGTCTCGCCGAGGAGGTCGAGGGTGCGTACTTTCCGTGCGACATCACCTGCAAAAGCGAATTGGCGGCCTTGACCGCCCATGTTCTGGCCTGGGGCGGTGCGCTCGATATTGCGGTGAATAGCGTGGGCTGGGGGCTGAGCAAGGGCTTTCTGGAAACCACTGAGG
>DAITLT010000174.1:4540-7095 GCA_036835505.1 Pseudomonas sp. | reverse complement strand
CGCCGACCCAGCGCTTGAAGGCGCGGTAGAAGGTGCTCGGTTCGGAGAAACCGGTGCGTTCAACTATCACTTCGATGCGCTCGTCGGTGTTGAGCAGCAGGTCTTTGGCCAGGCGGCAGCGGTAGTCGGTGATCAGGTCGTTGAAGCGCACCCCGGCCACGGCCAGGCGTTCGCGCAGGCGCCGCGCCGGCATGTTCAGGCGCGCGGCCACCTGTTCCAGGGTGGCGCCGTTATCCACCAGCAATTCGGCGATCAGCTCGCGCACCTGGCGCACCAGGTCCAGGCGCTCGACCTCGGCCAGTTGCCGGCGAGCCAGGGATTCGTGGATCTGCAACAGTTCCGGGGCGGCGTGGGGCGAGGCCTTGGCCAGCACGGCGGCATCGAACTGCAGAGCATACTGAGGCTGGGCGAAGCGCACCGGGCAGCCATAGACCTGCTCATAGCGCGCCAGCGGCGCCCCTTCGGCATGGATAAACTGCACTTCACGGGGGCTGAAGTCGCCCTCGGTCAGCTCACGGAACATGCGCATCACCGCGCCGGCGAGCATCTCTGGGAAGTGCCGGGGCACGCCAGCACTCAGGCCGATGATCAGGGTGGCGACCTCACCGTCGATCTCCAGCTTGGCGCTCAGGCTGTCCGAGAGCAGACGCACATAGCGCAGGGCATGGCGTAGGCCATCGCCAAAGGTGGCGCTGGAGAGAAACATATATTCCAGCAGCAGGCCGTGGAACGCCGGCAGATGCTCGGCCAGGTACAGGCCCACATGCTCTTCATCGCACTCGGCGCTGGCGGCCTTCCAGAACAGCACCTGGGCCGTGTGCGGATAACGGCCGCTGGGCAAGACGCCGACCGGCATGCCCAGCCGCGCCAGCACCCGATCCGGGTCGGCACCACTGGCCCGCAGCGCGTCGAACGCCAGACGCATCAGCGCCACATCGTCGGTGAGATCACGCATAGATAAGAAGTCTTGTTATGAACGAGGCGCGGCCATCTTAGGCCGCCCGAGCAAACCCGTTCAAGGTCGGATGTGGCCGCCGCGGCGATTGACTGGCCTGCCAGCAAGCCCTGCCCCACGGCCAATGCCGACCGCGCAGCAGCGGCTAAGCTGCCAACCACTCAGCTCAAGGAATGCGCCTATGTCCACCGCCTGCCAGCACCTCGCCACACCGCCGGCCCTGCCCGGCCTGTTTCTGCGTGCGGCCCTGCGCCGCGGCATGCGCAGCCAGCCATGGCCGAACCTGGGCTTACGCTGTGCACTGAGCGTCGAGCCCAAGCACCTGGCGCGCTATCGCCAGGTCTGCGGGATTGCCGCCAGCGCCTATCTGCCGGCGGCCTATCCGCACATTCTGGCCTTCCCCCTGCAGATGCAGTTGCTCACCGATGCGCGCTTCCCGCTGCCGCTACTGGGCCTGGTGCATGTGCAAAACCGGGTGCGCGTGCTGCGCCCGCTCGGCGGCCTGGGACCCTTTACCGTCAGTGTCGAAGTGGGCGCCTTGCAGCCGCACAGCAAGGGTGGCGTGTTCAGCCTGATCACTCGCCTGGAAGACCAGCTCGGCCTGCTCTGGGAGGGCGAAAGCCGCATGCTCTGCCGTGGTCTGTCGGTGCCCGGCGTGGCGGTCAACCCCGCCGCACCAACACCGTTGCCGCTCGCCGAGGTCGCGCAGTGGCGCGCAGCGGCCGATATTGGTCGGCGTTATGCGCGGGTTGCCGGCGATTTCAACCCGATCCACTTATGCGCGGCCACCGCCAAGCTGTTTGGCTTCCCCCGCGCCATTGCCCACGGTCTCTGGAACAAGGCGCGCACCTTGGCCGAACTCCAGCAGCATCTGCCCAATGCCGGTTATGAGCTGAGCGTGCGCTTCCAGCAACCGCTGCTGCTACCCGGCGCCGTCACCCTGCAGGCCAGCGCCCCCGGCCCCAATGGCCAACTTAGCCTGCAAGGCCAGGATGGCGCCGTGCATATGAGCGGCCACTGGCAGCCCTGCGACCCTTGCGGCGCGGCACACAAGGCTTGAAGCTATGCGGTACTTAGGAGTAGCGCATGAACCTCAGCGAACTGACTCAACGCCTGCACGCGATCCGCGACCAAAACGACTGGCAGCGTTTTCACAACCCGAAAAACCTGGCCATGGCCGCCAGCGTGGAAATGGCCGAGCTGGTGGAAATCTTCCAGTGGCTGGAACCCACCGAGGCCCGCGCCCTGACACCCGCCCAGCGCGAACACGCCGGCCAGGAAGTGGCCGACATCCTGATGTACCTGACCCTGCTGTGCAGCGAGCTGGGCATCGACATGGAGCAGGCCCTGGAAGCCAAGCTGGCCGATAACGAACGGCGGTTCGCGGTATGAGCGCACCCGAGCAAGCGAAACCCGACGACCGCCACTTCGACCAACTGGCCAGCCGTTTTGCCGAAAAAATCTACGGCGGCGCCAAGGGCGCTATCCGCCTCGCCGTGCTCCAGGCTGACTTGCGCGAAGCGCTGCCGCCACGGCCGTTGCGCGTGCTGGATATCGGCGGCGGTCTCGGCCATATGTCGCTGTGGCTGGCCGAGCAAGG
>DAITLT010000174.1:0-4530 GCA_036835505.1 Pseudomonas sp. | reverse complement strand
CCGATGCTGGCGGGCGCCCGCGAGCGCTTTGCCGCCGCCGGCCAGAGCGCGACCTTTATCCAGGCGCCATGGCAGGAATTAGCGGGGCAATTGCAGGAACCCTTCGACTTGGTGCTCTGCCACGCCGTGCTCGAATGGCTGGCCGAGCCCTACAGCATCTTCCCCGTGCTGCGCCAACTGACCACTGCCGAGGGCTGGCTGTCGCTGGCCTTCTACAACAAGGACGCGCTGATCTATCGCAACCTGCTCAAGGGCCATTTCCGCAAGTTGCGCGAGCACAGCTTTGCCGGCGAAAAGCACAGCCTGACCCCGCAGCAGCCCCTCGACCCACGCGAACTGGCGACGCAACTTGCCGCGCACTGGACGGTCGAAAGCCAGAGCGGCGTGCGCGTGTTTCACGACTACATGCCGCGTGACTTCCAGGAGAAAACCGCCAGCCACAACCTGGCCGAGCTGATCGAGATGGAGCTGGCCTACCGCCGCCATCCGAGCTTTGCCGGTTTGGGCCGTTACCTGCACTGGATCTGCCGCGCGAACCTGACGGAGTAACCATGAGCCTGCGCATTTTGTTGATCGGCACCAGCCTGAGCCTGGCCGCCTGCTCCAGCCCCAACCCCTACAGCCCGCAATCCACGCCGCTGCCACCGGCACCGGCGGCCGCCGCGCAGACCTTCGACCACAGCGCCTACCCGGCCGCACCTCGCGACTACGGCCGTTACCGCAGCTGGGCCTGGCAAAATGGCCAACTGCCGGCCGGCGCCGGCTGGGCGGACCCGGCGCAGATCGCCGAGCTGCTCGCCAACAGCCTGGACCAACACGGCCTGCGCCCGGCCCAGGGCGGCGCCAGGGCCGATCTGCTGGTCAGCAGCCAAATCCGCACCGAGCGCCGCCAGGTGGAAACCTACGATGACCGCGGCGTTTACTATGGCCACAGCCCCTACGGCAACACCTATGGGGTGGCCGGCAGCGTGCCGTTGCGGCGCACCTACGAGGAGCACTACCTGATTGTGCAGGTGCGCCTGATCGAGGCCGCCAGCGGCGTCGAAGTGTGGAGCAACAGCGCCGAGAACCGCACCAGCGATGACGACCAGGCCGCACGCAACAAGGTGCTGCGCCAGACCATCCAGGACGCCCTCAGCCACTACCCGCCCGCGCCGTAAACCGGTTAGCGCCTTAACGGATCGACGTAGGATGGGTTGAGCGCAGCGCTACCCATCAATGGTTCACGCCAATGATCAGCGAAACGGCGGCTCGTCGAAGCTGCGCAGCTTGCGTGAATGCAGGGTGTTGAGCTGGCCGCGCAGCAGGTCGAGGGCCGCCAGGCCGATGGTCAGGTGCTGGCTGACCGCCCGCTCGTAGAAGGCCCCGGCCGAGCCCGGCAACTTGATCTCGCTGTGCAGCGGTTTGTCCGACACACACAGCAGGGTGCCGTAGGGCACCCGCAGGCGATAACCCTGGGCGGCGATGGTGCCGCTTTCCATGTCCACCGCCACCGCGCGGGCGAGGTTGATCAGCGGCCGCTCCTGGGCCCAGCGCAGTTCCCAGTTGCGGTCGTCGTAGGTCAGCACGGTGCCGGTGCGCAGGCGCTTTTTCAGCGCCTCGCCGCGTTCGCCGGTGACGTTCGCCGCGGCTTCCTGCAACGCCTGCTGCACCTCGGCCAAGGCCGGGATGGGGATATTGGTCGGCAGCACCCGGTCGAGGATGCCGTCGCGGCGCATATAGGCGTGGGCCAGCACATAGTCACCGATGGTCTGCGATTGGCGCAGGCCGCCGCAGTGGCCAATCATCAGCCAGCAATGGGGGCGCAGCACGGCCAGGTGATCGGTGATGTTCTTCGCGTTGGAGGGGCCGACGCCGATATTCACCAGGGTCACGCCGTGGCCATCGTTGGCAATCAGGTGGTAGGCCGGCATCTGGTAGCGGTGCCAGACCACGCTGTCGATCACCGCCTGCATCACCTCCTCGTCCATGTCGCGCTCGACCATCACATTGCCCGGCAAGACCATGCGCACATAACGCGGGTCGCTGCGCAGTTGCTCGACGCCGTGGCGGATGAACTGGTCGACATAGCGGTGGTAGTTGGTCAGCAGAATCCACGGCTGCACATGCCGCCAGTCACTGCCGCTGTAGTGCTGCAGGCGTTTGAGGGAGAAGTCGGTGCGCGCCGCATCGAACAGCGCCAGCGGCATCGGGTCGGCGTCCTGCCAGTCATAGAGACCGTCGGCCACACCATCGGTAGCCGCCGACAGGTCGGTGCTGGGGAACACCCGCGCCAGTTCGGCGGCGGTCACCCCGGCGGCGGCCAGCTCTTCGCCATGCTCGACCACGTAGGGATAGGGGATGTTCTGCGCGCTGAGGCCGACTTCCACGGTCACGGTGAAGTCGCTCATCAACGGCCCAAGCTGGTCAAGCAGATAGTCGCGAAAAGCGTCCGGATGGGTGACGGTGACGCTGTAGGTGCCCGGCATTTGCACCTTGGCGTAGGCGCGGGTGCTGCTCGGCACCTCGCCCTGGCAGGCGTAGGTCAGGCGCAGCAAGGGGTAGCGAAACGCGCTGCGCTGGGCCTCGCTCGGCCGCTCGCGGGTTTTCAGGTAATGCCGGAGAGCCTGGGTCAGGGCCGTGCAGGCCTGGGCATGCAGCGCGGCCAGGCGCTCAACCGCCTCGCTGGGGGTGAACACGGCAACAAACTCGGGATGGTGCAGGGACATAAACAGGCTTCCGGCAGAACGATGCACAGCATCTTGCCTGCCGAACGATGACAGCGATAGGGACGCGCGACTCGGCGCGCCCCTACGCTCATCGGTCAATCCGCCTGCGGACGGCTGCGCGCCAGCAAGGCGGCCACATCGATACCGCGCGGCAGGGTGCCGTAGGCGCGCCCGCCGTGGCCCAGGCGGCTGGCGATAAAGGCATCGCTCACCGTGGCATTGCCGGCCTCCAGCAGCAGCTTGGCCTGCAGGGCGATGGCCAGATCCTCGGTCAACTGGCGGGCGCGGTACTGGATGTCGTCCGGGTCGGCGAAGGCTTTTTGCAGGCGGCCGATATGGGCCTGCAGGCGGGCATCACCATGGCCGTCGCCGAGCTCGGCAAACAGCACATCGAGCACGCCTGGCTCCTTGGACAAGGCGCGCAGCACGTCCAGGCATTGCACGTTGCCCGAGCCTTCCCAGGTCGAGTTGACCGGCGCCTCGCGGTACAAACGCGGCAGGATGGCGTCTTCGACATAACCGGCGCCGCCCATGCACTCGGCGGCCTCGTTGATCATCGCCGGCGCGCGCTTGCAGATCCAATACTTGCCAATCGCGGTGACCAGGCGAGTGAACTTCTGCGCCTGCTCATCATCCGGGCGATCCAGGGCCTGACCCAGACGCAGGCTGAGGGCCAGGGCCGCTTCGCTTTCCAGGGCCAGGTCGGCCAGCACGTTTTGCATCAGTGGTTGCTCGGCCAGCAGCCGGCCGCTGACCTGGCGGTGTGCGCAGTGGTGGCTGGCCTGAGTCAGGGCCTGGCGCATCAGGCTGCTGGAGCCGACCATGCAGTCGAAGCGGGTCAGCGCCACCATCTCGATGATGGTCGGCACACCGCGGCCCTCTTCACCGACCATCCAGGCCAGGGCACCGCGGAACTCCACTTCGCTGGAGGCGTTGGCCCAGTTGCCCAGTTTGTTCTTCAGGCGCTGCACATAGAACTGATTGCGCGTGCCGTCCGGGCGATGGCGCGGCAGCAGGAAGCAGCTCAGGCCCTTGTCGCTGTAGGCCAGGGTGAGGAAGGCATCGCACATCGGCGCCGAACAGAACCACTTATGCCCCACCAGCTCATAGGCCTGGCCTGGGCCACTGGCACCGACGGCATAGGCGCGGGTGGTGTTGGCGCGCACATCGGTGCCGCCCTGCTTCTCGGTCATGGCCATGCCGATGGTGACCCCGGCCTTGTGCGCCATCGACACGTTGCGCGGGTCGTACTCGCGGGCGAGCACCTTGGGCAACCAGAGCGCGGCCAGTTCCGGCTGCTGCTTGAGCACCGGCACCGCGGCAAAGGTCATGGTCAGCGGGCAGCCGGTACCGGCCTCGGCCTGACTGTGCAGGTAGCTCAGGCCGGCGCGGGCAACATGGGCACCGGCACGCGGCGCGCTCCAGGGCTGCGCGTGCAGGCCATGTTCGATGGCGGCGGCCATCAACTGGTGATAGGCCGGGTGGTACTCCACCAGGTCGGTGCGATGGCCGTAGCGATCGTGGCTCTTGAACTGCGGCTTGTGTTCGTTGGCCAGAAAGCCGGCCGCCATCAGCGGCCCACCGGCCAGGGCGCCATAGGCATCCAGCTGCGCCTCGGCCCAGCCCGCGCCGCAGCGCTGCAGCCACTCCTGCAACGGACGGTCGAGGCGATAGAGGTTGGCACCGTCCAGGGACGGCACCTGATTGAACACGTCATGGGTTTCAGCGTACTGGTGCAGGTTCATCGGACAGTCTCCAGGCGAGGCTCGGGTTGCGGGACAGGCTTACGACTCGGGGGTTCGGCGGGCATCCAGGGTGGCCA
>DAITLT010000173.1:0-7105 GCA_036835505.1 Pseudomonas sp. | reverse complement strand
CCGCCTTGGGCGCCGCGATGGCCAGTTGGGCGGCCTGCTCGGCCTGAGCCTCAAGCGAGGCCACCAACATGCGCGCCGTGTCGAGGTGAGAGAGTGGCGCCGACTTGGCCTTCCACTGCTGGATGATCGCCATCCGTTGGTTCACGTCATAACCAGACGTGAGGCAAAGGGTGTGCTCCTCATCCAGCAGATACTCGGTCTGCTGGCGATTCATCGTGTCCAGATAGATGCCCCCAAAACTGGGGATATCTTTCCCCAGCGCCGACAGCATGATTTCGATGTCGCGCTTGACGTGGTCGTGACGCTTACCGGTCAGCTCGGCAATCTCCCGGCTCGACATCGTCATCTGTTGCGACACCATCACGCCAACAGCGAAACCTGTCGCGACACCACTGCTATTGCTTGAGGTTGAAATGTTGTCCATACTTGCCCCCGCTTGTTGCTGTAGAAGAAGCCCGGTTGCCCCCGGGCTTTTTTGTGCCCGCGATTCAGGCGACCTTCACCGACTCTTCCAGCACGTCCAGCGAATGGCGTACCTCGCTGATCTCGCGGCGGATGGCGAAGCGCTCTTGGCTGTTGATCCGCCCGTCCGCGATGGCGTCATGCACCGCGCGGGTCACATCAGCCGATTCAGTGACCAGCTCCAGCAGCGCCTGCATGGGGCTGTCGGCCGGCTGCACCGCCTTGGCGACCAAGCCATAGCCAAACTCCTCCAGCAACGCCTGCAGCACGCGACGGCGGTCCTGCTCGGGCAGGTGATCCGCAATGCGCAGGAACTGCGGCAGGCTCAGCTGGTGATCGTCGTTGTTGGGGTTGGCGCGCTGCAGCAGGGTCATGTGGCTGTTGAAGCCAGCACTGCGGGCCATGTTCTTGGCCCCCGCGTCGAGTACTGCGTCGTGGAGCGTTTCGAGAAACTTATTCATCCGTAAAACCCCCTGCCTGTTTCCGTGGAGCCAGCGCATCGACGCTGGCAATCTGCAATCACTGGATCAGCCAACAGGGAAGAACCCATGCCAACCGACCTATCCGAACTCCAGGGCGAAGTGCTCGCCCTTCGTTGTCTGCTGGCTGCGCTACTTACGGCGCTGCCTATGGGTATTCAGTTGCGGTCCTGGCCCGCCTTCGATCATCACGCCGCGCTGCTCAGAGACCAGCTCGGCGACCCTGCCCTGGCCGGCTTCGACCGCGCCACCACATCGCTCAAGGCACGCCAGCCGGTCAGTCGTCTCGCTTCAGGTCTTCCCGAAGCCGCATCAAGTCATCGATCAGCAGCTCAAGGTGTCGCTCCATGACGTCCAGTCGCTCTGAAGGTGTTTCGCCTCCGTGCGCATCTGGTGTCATAGGCCTGTCTCCTATGCGGCGGTCTTTGGGTGGTGTTTTGGGGTTGGCTGGGCAGGTGGGAAAATGTCGGGCCGCAATTGCTCGGCAGTTACAACAGATCCACACGCCTCGACTACCGCCCGAACCCGATGCGGTGGAACGCCGCGAACCTTCCACTGCGTGATGGCCATCGGCGTGACCCCAACCTTTTCAGCCAGGGCTTTGGCTGAACCGAGCGCCTCAATAGCTGTTTCAAGTGGTGTCTTGGTCATAAACATTCTGCCATGCGGTGATAAACATGCATCAACAATACGTTTATTTAAACAGCACCGCAAGCCGCCTAAACTCCTTGTTTATGAATAGTCAGCATTCAGGCCAGCGCCTGCGAAACCTCCTTGAAGAAAGGGGCGTTAAATTCAACGAATTCGCCGAGTCACTTGGCCTCCCACCGCAAAACCTAAACAATTGGTTTCAGCGTGGAGTACCCAAGTCGCAAGCTCGGCAGGTAGCTGCACGCCTGGCGATAAGCAGGGACTGGCTCGAGGACGGGATTGGGGATAAAGAGGGCGGGCCGGAGTCGCGTGAGACAAACGGCGCCTACCACCCAGGCATCACCCCGGTCACCACCTGGGATGACGACACACCACTCGATGATGACGAGGTAGAAGTGCCGTTCCTCAAGGAAGTAGAGCTATCCGCAGGCGGCGGCCGCACGGTCATTCAGGAGAGCAGCCGCTTCAAGCTGCGCTTCGGCAAGTACACCCTGCGCCGCCACAACGTCCAGGTAGATCACGCCGTGTGTGTGCCCATCTACGGCAACAGCATGGAACCCGTCCTGCGCAGCGGCGCCACCGTAGGCGTAGACCGCAGCAAAACCAGCGTCATCGACGGCGACCTCTACGCCATCAACCACGCCGGCCAGCTCCGCGTGAAGCAGCTCTACCGCCTACCAGGTGGCGGCATCCGCATGCGCAGCTTCAACCGCGACGAACACCCCGACGAGGAATACACCCCAGAGCAGATGGAGGCCCGCGAAATCAGCCTCATCGGCCGCGTGTTCTGGGGCGCCATGTTCTTCTGACCCATCACCCACGCAAGGATGCGCACCATGCTCAAGCTGACCCGCCGCATAAACGAATCGATCCTGCTGACCATCGACGACGACGTAGACCCCGTGCAACTGGCCGAGGCCCTGCGCGAGGGCATCACCATCACCTTGTTCGGCATCGGCGAGCGCCAATCATGGGCAAGCATCGGCGTGCACGCCCCGGACCAGGTGCGGATCTTGAGGGCTGAGCTCCTGCAGCGCTGAACCAGGCGGGCCAATCGCCCGGCGCCGAACTACTCTGGTAGGGTGTCGCGACACTTTTCGCAGTTACAAAAATTATGTCGCGAAAGATTGACTATGCGTTTGACGCACGCATAATCGCCGTCCACTGTTGTATTACTTATGCACAGGTTTCCAACAGGCATAACCACAGGAAGGAAAAGCGATGAAACCCTTTGAAATCTTGCTTCGCTGCTATATAGAGCGCAAGGAAGGTTACTGGCAGGCTTTCTGCATTGACCTCTGCCTTGCGGTACAAGGTGATTCCCAGGCCGAAGTGCGCCGCAAGCTGCATGAACAAATCCACGACTACCTCAGCGACATCATCGAAGGCGAAGACCAGCCCTACGCCGCTCAACTATTGAAGCGCAAGGCCCCGCTTTCGCAGATCGCGAGATACCACTACATAAGCTTTATGTGCCAGGTCAAACGCTTCAAGGATAGCTGCACCTTCAAGGACACCATGCCACTTAAGCTAGCGTGAATGTCGAAGCTGCCCCCTCTAACCTGCAAGCAAGTCAAGTCAGCCCTGGTGGCGATGGGGTTTGAGCTTCGTAAAGGTAACGGCTCATCCCACGAGAAGTGGGTAAAAACCGGTGACGGCACCCGGTGGATAGTCACCGTCGATTGCCCCAAGGCACCTTTCAGCAACGACCTCATCAAGTCAATGGCCAAGCAGGCAGGTCGGTCGACCAAAGACTTCCACCGCTACTGCGCAACATTCTAAGCCCCGCCACCCGCGGGGCTTTTTGTTTCCGTTGCAATCAACTGCAACGAACCGCAGAACCCTGACACATCCCTCTCGCCCTTCCCCAGCCACTCTGGCAAACTGCTGTATACCCATACAGTAAAGGTCCACCCCATGGCCAAGCCAAAGCCCGCCGCCCCAAAGCAGCCCAGCTCCTATGAGCTGATGGCAACCCGCATCCAGAAGATCATCAACTCCCAGACCGCACAAAAGGCCAAGGCCGCCCTGCTCGAGCGCCTGCCTGATGAATCGCCAGACGACTGGGCGCAGATCCTCGGCGAGATAGCCGAGACCGACAACGTCACCCTCGCCCACCGCGACGACGGCGCCGTGCAGGTCTTCTGGGTCGTCCCGCAAGACGACTGAGCCACCCCGCTAAACCAAGCCCGCCATCGAGCGGGCTTTTTTGTGCACGCAAATAAACAAACTAAACATTTCGTGTTGACTCATAAATAAACATAGCGTTTAATTCAATCAACGCCGCAGCAACACCGCAGCGCCAGCCCAGACCACCGGGCACCACTCTTTAAAAACCTGCGCCATGAACAGCTAGCCGCTAACCCGGCGAGGCAGCCCGAGCGATCTCTTGGCGGGCGAAAGGAATCCAGGGGAGTAACAGAACGCAGTGCCAGCCGGCGACCGGCGTACCGCTTCACCAGCCAACAGAGGGGCTGACGGCGGACGAGGTGATGACCAAACCGAGCGAACGACCCGGCAAGCACTGCGCGCAACACCGAACCAAATTACCGCGCCGGCTTCGGCATACGGCGCGGCGGACTTCATGTGGTGTGCCTACACAACCAGGCGCCAGGGGCTGTACGCCGCATGTCGTAAGACCTATGACCACATGGCAACGCTGATCGAGCTACGTGACCAGGAAGCCCCGCAGCCAACCAACCAGCAGCCCATGCCCTGCAATCAGCAGCGGGCAACGTGGCGCGCGCACCGCGACACAGTGCAGAGCACCAGGGCAAACCATTGCCCTGGTTGCTCACCGGATCGCCTTCACCCAGGGCGATGCGCTGAGCAACCCAACCCCGAGGAATCCCCATGAAACACACAGCAATCCTGCTGGCCCTGCTGCTCACCGTCAGCGGCATGGCCAGCGCAACGCCCAGCACCCTCAACTTCTGCACCGGCGGCGAAGGTGGCTTCTACCAAGACCTTGGCACGGCGATCGGCAACAGCATCGTCAAGGGCACCAGCATCCAGCTGGAAGTGCTCACCACTGGTGGCAGCGTTGAAAATGCCGAGCTGCTCAAGGATGGCGACTGCGACATCGCCATCATGCAAGCCGACGCCGCGGTCACAAAGCCGCTGCCCACCGACGTGAAGATCGTCGACGGCCACACCGAGGTGGTCTACTGGCTCCACGGCAAAACCGGGGTCGACGACTTCGGCAAGATGGAAGAAGACAGCATCGCCAAGAAGTATGCCTTCGCCGCCGTGGCAGGCTCTGGCGCCCTGGTCACCGTGCGCAACTGGATCGAAACCGACAGCGACTACAAGGGCGCCGTCGTGGTCGAGTTTGACGACTGGTACGCCGCAGCCGAGGCCGTGGCCCAGGGCTACGTAAAGAAGGCCGGCGTCACGGTCGAGATCGCCGGCATGCTCTACATCGGCCGACCTGGAAAGATCACGAGCGACATTACCGAAGACTTTGGGGCACAGATTCTGATTGGCGAGGTGAACGACAGCTCATTTGCCAACGCCAAGGACGCCAACGGCAACCCGCTCTACACCGAATGCTCGGTTGACTCCAAGCAAACCAACGGCCTCAAGACCTCCACCTTCACCAGCCCGGACACCTACTGCCTGCGCGCCCAGATCGTCTACAACAACGCATGGCACCAGGGCGACAAGAAGCTCCGGCGCAGCGTGGACAAAGGCATCAACAGCATCGTCAAAGCGGTGCGCTGACCGTGCCCCGCCTGGCCATGGCCGTGATGCTGGTCGGCCTGCTGTTCACCGCCTCCACCCTCCTGCACATCCTCACCACCACCTACCTACTCGGCCTGGCCTCGGGCCTGCTGCTCGGCATGGTGCTGTGGCTGAAGGTGCGCAGGCGTAAGCCAACAACCTGACCCGGAGCGAACGATGGACGACATTCGAATCGAGTGCTGTCGACGCAAGTGTAAGTACGTCCACATGCACAGCGAGCGCGTCAGTGTGCCGGACACAAGCAAGAAGTTCGCCGGTCTTGGCGTGTCCAATCTGGTCTGCCCGAAGTGCGGCAGCAAAGAGTATTACCGCCTCGACAAGCAGGCCTAACAGCAGGATCAGCCGATGGACAACACCGAGCCCCTGCGGATCAAGCTCACCGGCACGGTGACCATCACCAAGCACGGCATCCAGGTGGCAGGCTTCGAGCTGCACAACGCCAACGTCACCACCCGCGAGCAAGCCATCCTCGTCGCCTCCTGGGCCATCGGCCAACTCCAGCGCGAGCTGAGCAAACTGGTTCGCGGGGTGGATGGCGGCAACATCAGCGTCGACTAGCGCGGCCAACACATACAGCCATGAGGATTAGCAGATGAGCGACGACCCGACCTACGCCTATTCGACCTGTGGCGAGCGCTACGTCGAAGGGTGGTGCGAGTTTCTTGACGAGAACCCCGATCTTGAGCCCGGTCAGAGCTACTTCAGAGGGGTGTCCGCGCATCCAGACCCTTCGTCCTGGACACCGGATGCCGATTGGGTCTTGGAGCACATCGGCGAGCAGGCGTACGAAAACGCTGGCGAGTTCGCTGAGGACTACCCCCAGGTAGACCAGCAAGCGAAGGACGAACTTGAGGCGCTGCTGAAAGCCTGGGCGATCAAGCATTGCCAGCCTCACTTCTTTCTGGTCGATAAGGCCGAAGTCTTCACCCTTTGTGCGGAAGACCTTGAGTCTGCCGCCTAACCGAACCCCGCTTCCACGACCGGGGCGCCACTCAGCAACGCAGGATGCGGCGCTGGGTTTTGAGCAGGTTTGCCGCCTGGGCGATAAGGCACCGATCACCCTGGCAACAGGGCGCATCGGACATAGATCGGCGACCTGTCGTTATAGCAGGGTGGCCACCTTGCCCCGAGCCCTCGCGAGTGACACGCGGCAAAGACGGGCAAAACTCAGAGCGATTCGATCTATGTCCGATGCAGACAACCCGCATCACCTGCCCCGGCGAGCGCCCGCCAACCTGCCAACGGCGCACACCACCGGAGGGTCCCGCCATGTAAACCCCTGCCCAGGCCGGCACGACTAAGGCCGCAACCCGCTCGACATAAGGCGGCTTATTCGAGCAACACCTAAAGCCCGGTTCGCCGGGCTTTTCATTGCGCCTTCATACGCCGCGGCCTTGGCCGGCTGACCTTGCGGAAGTGTCTGCTTCCGGCCAGGGCTGCGACCTATGCACGCCACCCAGCAACACAGGAGCAGCGCCCGTGATCATCATCGCCGGAAGCCTCAAAGGAATTGCCGAAGCCCTGTTCATGCAGGGCTTCTTGTTGGTCAGCGAAGTGCCCTTCACCCGCGCCCCGTACCGCACGGGCGGGCGCTGGGTGTGCGAGGTGGCAGCGTGACCCGCTACCAGCGCGCCAAGCGCTGCGCCACCTGGGCCTCCGTCGCCACCGCCATCCTGTTCTACAGCCTGCTGCTGATCCTGCCCGCCATCGGCGGCCACATCACCGCAGAGCAACCAGCGGGCCAGCAATAGCCCCCATCAAAGACCAAG
>DAITLT010000172.1:1990-7125 GCA_036835505.1 Pseudomonas sp. | reverse complement strand
CGTGGACGCCGGCAACCTCTGGCAGGCCGAGCAGGAAGGCGTGCTCAAGCCGCTGCAATCGGCGCTGATCGAACAGAACATTCCCGCGCAATATCGCTCCAGCACCGGCAGCTGGACCGGCCTGTCGCTGCGCGCGCGAACCATCGTCTACTCGCCCGAGCGGGTTAAGCCGAGCGAGCTGTCGACCTACGAAGCCCTGGCCGACAAGAACTGGGCCAGCCGCCTGTGCCTGCGCACCAGCAAGAAGGTCTATAACCAGTCGCTGACCGCCACCCTGATCGAAACCCATGGCGCGGCCAAGACCGAAACCATCCTCAAGGGTTGGGTGGATAACCTGGCCACCGACGTGTTCGCCGACGACACCGCCTTGCTCCAGGCCATCGACGCCGGCCAGTGCGATGTCGGCCTGGTCAACACCTACTACTTCGCCCGCCTGCAGAAACAGGACCCGGACCTCAAGGTCAAATTGTTCTGGCCCAACCAGGCTGACCGTGGCGTTCACGTCAATCTGTCCGGTGCCGGCGTGACCAAATACGCCCCGCATGCCGCCGAGGCGCAAAAGCTGCTGGAGTGGATGAGCGGTCCCGAGGCGCAGAACCTGTTTGCCGACATCAACCAGGAGTTCCCGGCCAACCCGGCGATCAAACCCTCGGCGGAAGTCGCGGCCTGGGGCAGCTTCAAGGCCGACAGCGTATCGATGGAAGTGGCTGGCAAGCGCCAGGTTGAAGCCATCAAGTTGATGGACCGCGCCGGCTGGAACTGATCCGCACCGGCCAAAGCAAACGCCCCGCCTTGTGCGGGGCGTTTGCGTTTAGGGCTGGTGTTTTAAGTTTTTTTGTAGCCCGGATGAAATCCGGGAGAGCTCGTTGTCCTGCAGGTTCTCCCCCGGATTTTATCCGGGCTACGCCGCCAGGCGGGACCTGGTGGGTGCGGTCTTGTGTTAAGCGTATTTAGGGCTGCTGGCGCAGATGGCGGGCCAGGTTGTGCTTGAACACGTCACTCACCGCCGCAGTCATCACCGCCGTGGAGACGCCGAACATGAGGATGCCGTTGGCCGCCTCCAGGGCGCTGAGCAGGCGCCATGGCGGCGACAGCACCAGGTCGCCATAACCGAGGGTGGCAAAGGTCACCCCGGAGAAATACAGCGCCGTGACAAAGCTGTCGAACTCGCCCAGCAGCATGAACAGCCCTGCCCATAGGGCCATCTGCAGGCAGTTGCCGAGTAGCAGCACGAGCATCACCGCCGACAGCACCAGGATGTCCGGCAGCACGGCGTTGGAGGCCTGGGTGTAGGGGCGCAGGCGCAGGTAGGCGCGCATGCACCAGGCGATAAACAGCGCCTGCAGAACCAGGCAGAGAAGAATGACCGGCAGGCCGGTGAGCAGGTTGATCAGCATGGGCGGCTCGTCAGGGAGGGGTGGACAGGGAGGTGGGTTGGCGCTGGCGATCCAGCCACTGGACCATCAGGCAGGCGTACAGGGTTACCGCGATAAACAGGCCCATGCGCACGGCAAAGGCCTGGATCACATCCTTGCCATTGCTGCTGTCCTGCACCGACTGGCCGAGCAGGATGATCATCGTGGTGAGGCTGTTGAGCCAGAAGGCCGGGCTCTGCCGGCTCGCGCTCAGGGCGAAGAGCTTGCGCGCCAGCAGCAGGCCGAACAGCAGCAGCCACAGAAAAAACATCCACAGATGCACGAACAGGCCGAGGGCGTGCCACAGGGCGATCGCCAGCACGCCGCCGAGCAGGGTCGAGCCGAGCAGTTCGCGGCCGGCGTTGCGCGCCGAGGTGCTGCAACTCTGTTGGCCGAGGTTGACCGCCTGCATGATCAGCGGCAGGTAGCTGGCCGGGTTGATCAACGCCAGCAGAAACGCCGGCAGCACCACCAGGGCGGCGCGCAGGGCCACCCAGCTAGCCACTTCGGCAGGCAGCGGGCTGGGTTGGGGCGGGCCTGGGCTGTTGGCCGGCTCCGGGAACAGCCAGTGGCTGAGGCTGACGATCAGCACCGCCAGCAGCAGACCCTTGACCAGCGCCTCGATGACCAGCACGGCGAGGCCGAAGTCGGCGCTGCCGGCGGCCGAGATCAGGGTCAGGCCGATCACCAGAAACTTCACCAGCAGCGGATTACCGCCGCGCAGGCCATAGCGAAAAGCGAGAAACAGGCTCAGGCCGATGATCGCCACGCCGCTGGCCGGGTAATAGCGCAGCAAGGGGATCAGCAGCAGGCCGCTGCCGGTGGTCAGGGCTGCCAGTACGGCCAGGCCGATGCCGGCTTTTAGGGGCAATGGCCGGGGCAGACTGGCCAGCAGCGCCAGGCAGATCAGTGGGGCGATAAACGGGATCGGCAGCGCCAGGCCGAAGCTGATCGCCAGGCACAGGGCGGTGCCGCTGGCCAGGCGCAGAGCCCGCTGGCTGCGCCAGTCGCGGTTAGCCGGCATGCCAGGGCCTAGTAGGCATAGGACAGCAGGCTCATCAGGCGCAGAAACAGCCGGCCCAGCGGGTTGAGCGGGTTGCCGCTGCTGGGGAAGGCCATGACTTCGGCCTGACCGCCGACGCGGATGCCGCGCCGCGCTTCCAGCTCGCCGGGAATGAATTCGACCACCACCGGGAAGCGTTGTGCCGGACGCAGCCAATCGCGGCTGTTTTCCACCGTCGGCAGGGTGCCGGGGGCGGTGCCGCTGCCGACGCTGACGCCATAGCCGACACTGCGCACGCGGCCGGCGAAGACCTGGCCGGGGAAGGCGTCGAGGACGATGGCCACCGGCGTACCCGGCTCGACCCTGCCGAGGTTGTTCTCGGTCATCTCGGCATTCACCCATACGTCGTGGATGGCGATCAGGGTCATCTGCGGGCTGCCGGCGGCGGCGAACTGGCCGACATCGCTGCGCAGGTCGGTGATCAGCCCGGCGGAGCGGGCGCGCACCTGGGTGTTGGCGAGGTCCAGTTCGGCCTTGCTCAGGGCCGTGGCGGCGCTGCGCAGTTGGGCGTTATCGGCCTCGCTGCCGCCTTGTTGTTCGCGGGCTCGTTGCACCTCGGCGTGGGCGGCGGCGACCTGGCTGACGGCCTGCTGATGGGTGGCGCGGGAGACTTCCAGGCGGCGCAGGGAGATGGTCCCGGCGTCCTCGCGGTACAGGCGCTCGAGGCGGTCGCGGTCTTGCCGGGCCTTCAGCTCGTTGGCCTGGTAAGCACGCAGGGAGGCCAGGGCCGAGTCGATGCCGGCGGTGCTGGCACCGACCTGCCGGCGCATCGATTCGAGGTCGGCGCGGGCGCGGTCGACGGCGATCTGGTACTGCGCCGGATCGATCTCGAACAGCAGATCGCCGGCGTTGACGTCCTGGTTGTTGTGCGCCTGCACCTTGATCACCCGCCCGGACACTTCGCTGGCCACCGGCACCACATAGGCCTGCACCCGCGCCTGCTGGGTGTAGGGGGTGAAGCGGTCGGCGAGAAAATACCAGAGCAGGCTCAGGGCGATCAGCACGGCCACCCAGCGGGCGCCTTTGTTTACCGGGTCGGCGGTGGGGGCCGGCTGAGCGGCGGCAGGGGTGTCACTCATCGCGGGTTACCTGGTTGGCGGTGGGCGGGGCGGGCGGGTCAAGCATCTCGCCCCAGTCGGTGCGGGCTTGCATCTGTTTGCGGGTGGCGTCATCCAGCAGCGGTTGCGGGCTGTACCAGCCGCCGCCGAGGGCCTTGTACAGGGCGATCAGGTTGCTCACCGCGCTGCTGCGGCTGAGCAGGTAGCTGTCCTGTTGCACGAACAGTGCGCGCTGGGCGTCCAGCACGCGCTGGAAGTCGGAATAGCCTTCGCGGTACTGGGCGTTGGCCAGGGTCAGCGAGCGCTGGGCCGAGAACGCCGCTTCACGCAGGATGCGCTCGCGCTCGAGGGCCTTGCTCAGCCCGGTGGCGGCGTCGTCGGCCTCGCGGGCAGCTTGCAGCACGCTGTCCTGATAGGCCACCAGCAGTTGTTGCAGGCGCGCATCCTGAACCCGCACGTTGTCGGTTAGGCGGCCGTAGTCGAAGACGTTCCAGCGCAGGCTGGGGCCGCCACCGAGGTCGAGGTTGTCGGCGGCGCCGTCGACGCTGCTGGCCGACCAGCCGATGCTGCCCAGCAGGGTGATGGCCGGGTAGAGGTCGGCCTCGGCGATGCCGATGCGCGCCGACTGGGCCGCCACCTTGAGTTCGGCGGCGCGGATATCCGGCCGGCGCAGCAGCAGGTTGGCGGGTACGTCGTCGAGCACGGCCTGCTCAAGCAGTGGAATCAGTCCGGTGTTGGTCGCCAGCTCCGGCAGTTGGCTGGGCGGTCGGCCGATCAGCACGGCCAGGGCGTTGCGGGTGCGCAGCACCTGGCTCTCGATCTCGGGAATGCTGCTGAGGGTGCCCAGGTACTGGGTCTTGGCCTGTTGCAGGTCGAGTTCGGCGTTGTTGCCGCTGTTGAACAGGCGTTCGGTGATCTCGAAGCTGCGCTTTTGCAGTTTGGCGTTGTCGCGGGCGATCTGCAGGCGCGCTTCGGCGGTGCGCAGGGCGAAATAGCTGTCGGCCATCTGCGCGCGCAGCAGCACCAGCACGTCTTCATAGTTGGCCTGGGCGGCGAAGTAACTGGCGTCGGCGGACTCGATGGCACGACTGAAGCGGCCCCAGAAATCCAGCTCCCAGCCCACGTCGAAACCGGCGCTGTGCTGCCAGAAGCTGCTGTCCTGCGGATTGCGCCCGCCGGACTGGTTGCGGTCCAGGTACAGGCTGTCGGCGCTGGCCTGTTGCATCTGCGGGTAGCGGCCGCTCTGGGCGATGCCCAACTGGGCACGGGCTTCGATGACCCGCAGGCCGGCAATCTTCAGGCTCGGGTTGTGCGCATCGGCCTCGGCGATCAGGCGGTTGAGCACCGGGTCGGCGAATACCGTCCACCATTGGCGGTTGTCAGCCTGGGGCTGGCGCTGGCTGGCGTGTTCCAGGGCCGGGCTGTTCCAATGTTCGATCCAGGCCGGCGTTTGCGCCTGAAAATCCGGGCCCAGACGCATGCAGCCGCTCAGGCCGAGGGCCGCCAACAGCAGCAGGCGGGTGGGGGCAATGGCCAAGGGCGCGACTCCGCAAGGGCCGGGAACCCACAGGGCTCCCGGCGGTGGCTCAGGTGGCTGGC
>DAITLT010000172.1:0-1980 GCA_036835505.1 Pseudomonas sp. | reverse complement strand
GCTAGCGTCGGCCACGGGCTGGTCGTTGATCCACTGCCAGAACAGCTGGTAGCCGACCGCCAGCAACACCGGGCCGATAAACAGGCCGATGATGCCGTTGGTGACCATCCCGCCGAGGGCGCCGATCAGGATCACCGGCATCGGTACGGCCACGCCACGGGCCAGCAGCAGCGGCTTGAGCACGTTGTCGGCCATGCCGGCGACGAAGGTATAGATGGCGAAGCTAATGCTCGCCGCGCCGGCGCCCTGGGTGGCGAACACAAAGGCGATCACCGGAATGGTCACCAGGGTCGCCGGCAACTGCATGATGCCCAGCAGCAGCACGGCCAGGGCCAGCAGGCCGGCGCCGGGAATGCCCATGACGACGAAGCCGCCACCGACCAGCAGCATCTGGATAAAGGCGATACCGACCACGCCCTGGGCCACCGCGCGAATGGTCGCGGTACACAGCTCGGCAATCTGCGGGCCGCGCTCGGCGCCGGCAATTCGCGCGGCAACCTGCACCGCGCTGTGGCTGCCGTTGGCGCCGTAGGCCATGAAGATGCCGGCAATCAGCAAGGCGAAGACAAACATCAGAAAGCCGATGCCGACCCCGGCCAGTTTGCCCAGCACCGTCAGGCTCAGGCCCTTGAGCTGCGGCGCGACTTTTTGCAGCAGGCCGGTAAGGTCAGTGGCGGCCTGCAGCCAGAAACCGTGCAGGGTTTTACCCACCAGCGGCCAACTGGCCACCGAGTCGGCTGGCGGCGGAATGTGGAAGGCGTCGTTTTTCACCACCGCGATGGTCTGCTGGATCGACTCGGCCAGCGAGTCGCCGAGCAGGTACACCGGGATCAGCAGGATGCCAACCGCGACCAGCACGATCAGACTGGCGGCGCGCGCGTCGCTGTTGCCCAGCTTGCCCTTGAGCATGCCGTGCAGCGGGTAGAGGGTGATGGCAAGGATCATCGACCAGAGCATCAGGTCGAGAAACGGGCGAAAAATCTGATAGCAACTGATCACCAGGATGGCGATAAGACCGGCGCGGATCAGCACGTCCAGTAGACCGCGGGACAGCACTTTGTCGGGGAGTGGCGTGGGCTGCATGGGGTTGCTCCTTGCAAGTCGGGTCATTGGGACAAGCGCCGATCAGGGGCGCGTAGCACGCTCGATGGTAGCGCAAAGCCGTTGCGCCTAGCACCTGAGCGATTGCCGAGGCGGCCAAGGCCGGTGTGCCGTGGTTATACTGCGCGGCCCTAGCCAAGCTATCAGCCCGAGGACTTTGCGTGGCTCACCGTGCCCAGCGTCGTTGGTACCCCATCGTTTTTGCCATTGCCGGCCTGGTGCTGTTGCCACTCAGCGTGCTGCTGCTCAGTTGGCAGGCGGTGGATGGCGAGATCTGGGCGCACCTGTGGCAAACCCAGATGCCGCGCCTGCTGGGCAATACCCTGACGCTGCTGCTCGGCGTTGGCGTCGGCGTGACCCTGCTGGGGGTGAGCCTGGCCTGGCTCACCAGCCTCTGCGAATTTCCCGGCCGGCGCTGGCTGGACTGGGCGCTGATGCTGCCGTTTGCGATCCCGGCCTATGTGCTGGCGTTCGTCTTTGTCGGCCTGCTGGATTTTGCCGGGCCGCTGCAGAGCCTGCTGCGCGAGTATGTGGACAGCAGCCTGCGCCTGCCGCGGGTGCGCTCCACCGGCGGGGTGATCGTGGTGCTGGTGCTGGTGTTCTACCCCTACGTCTATCTGCTCGCTCGGGCGGCTTTTCAGGCCCAGGGGCGCGGCTTGCTGGAAGCCGCGCGAGTGCTTGGCCAGTCGCCGTGGCAGGCGTTCTGGCGGGTGGCCCTGCCGGTGGCGCGACCGGCGATTGGTGCCGGCTTAGCCCTGGCGCTGATGGAAACCCTGGCGGATTTCGGCGCGGTGTCGGTGTTCAACTTCGACACCTTCACCACCGCCATCTACAAGACCTGGTACGGCTTCTACAGCCTGACCAGCGCCACCCAGCTGG
>DAITLT010000171.1:0-7150 GCA_036835505.1 Pseudomonas sp. | reverse complement strand
CATGTCGGTGTTTACCCTGCTTGAGCGCGCGGAACTGGAGGCCTTCGTCGCCCCCTACGGGCTCGGCCGCCTGTTGGATTTCCAGGGCATTGCTGCGGGCACCGAGAACAGCAACTTCTTCGTCAGCCTGGAGGCCGGCGAGTATGTGCTGACCCTGGTGGAGCGCGGCCAGCGCGCTGACCTGCCGTTTGTTGTCGAACTGCTGCAACGCCTGCACGCCGCCGGCCTGCCGGTGCCCTACGGCGTACCCACCCGCAGCGGCGAATGCCTGCGCGAACTGGCGGATAAACCGGCGCTGCTGCAGCCGCGCCTGGCCGGCAAGCATATTGCCCAGCCAAACGCCCACCACTGCGCCGAAGTCGGCAGCTGGCTGGCGCGCATGCACCTCTGCACCCAGGCCCAGCCGCTCGAACGACGCAGCGACCGTGGCCTCGACTGGATGCTCAGCGAAGGGCCGCTGCAGGCCTTGCAGTTGGACGGCGAGGCGCTGGCGCTGTTGCGCGCCAGCCTGGCGGAGGTTACTCAGGTGCAGGCTGCGGTTCTTGCCCTGCCACGGGCCAACCTGCACGCCGATCTGTTCCGCGACAACGTCCTGTTCGACGGCCCGCACTTGAGCGGGGTGATCGATTTCTACAACGCCTGCTGCGGGCCGATGCTCTACGACGTCGCCATCACCCTCAACGACTGGTGTTCAACCGCCAGCGGCAGTCTCGACCTCAGCCGCGCCCGCGCGCTGCTGGCAGCCTACGCCAGCCTGCGGCCCTTCCATCCGGCCGAAGCCGAACTGTGGCCGTGCCTGCTACGCATCGCTTGCCTGCGCTTCTGGCTGTCACGCCTGATCGCCGCGCGCCAGCCGACGGCGCTGGGCGTGCAGATCAAGGACCCGGACGAATTCCGCCGACTGCTGTTACAGCGCCAGCAGGTACTCCTGCCGTTGCCGCTGGCGCTCTAAGGCAAGATCAACCGTACACCGCCCATGACTATGGCCTGATGGGCTTGCGCACGGGCGGCTTGAGGTTGTCGGCGCTGATCACCTTTTTGCCGGTTTTCTCTTCCAGCTCCAGCCGCGCCTTGCGGGCAATGCGACCGCCGCTTTTAGCTGCTGCGCTGTTCTCAGCCATGCCGGTAGCCTCAACGCTCTCGGCAATTTGCCGGGTAGACAGCTCGGCCAGGGCGGTAAAAATCAACTCCGCCTCGCTCATATGATCGCGCAAATTCTGGCTGCTCAGTCCCTTGAGATCCTTATGCGCCTTAACGCCCAGATCGGCCCATTCCTGATGAATGATATTGGTCAGGATGGCGTATTCCTGACCTTGCTTGATTTCATGATTGGCCCAGTAATCAGTCAACTTATTGCGGGTTTCCTGGCCGAGCATGCGCTGCTGAATCCACTTCTCGCTGCGCCCGTGCTGCTGCCAGGTGCTGCGTGCCCGGTCTACAGCCTGAGCCGGGTCGGCCAGTTCCTGCATGCGCTCATAACCGACCTTGGCCAGCCACCGTTTGATCGGCTCGGCCTTGGGGCTGGGTACCGACTGCACCAGGCGCAGCAGCGTCTCGGCATTGGCCGCATCGGTCAGCCGTTGCTTGCCGTCGGAGGCAGTCATTTTCAACTGGTGACAATTTGTCACCAGTTGGCTGCCCTCCTTGTTCAATCGCTCTTTCAACTTATTCCAATACTTACGTGCCGTTTGATAGTCCGGCTGCTGGGTCAGTACCTGAATTATGTCGATAACAGAGAACCACCAGACCTCGCCCTGCTCGTCATAGACGCGGCGAATCTGCTGGGTTTCAAACAAAGCAATGTCACTGGGTAGTTCGGTCATGGATTCACCTTCACGCTCGCTGGGCAATGCCGAGTAAAGCCCGCTTTAGTCGTTGCACGACAGCCTCGCGGAGCAAAATTCACAACGCCTCCAGACACCCCGCCAGGCTGCCGGCCAGGTTTTCCAGCAACTGCTCGTAGCCTTGCGCGCTCACCGGCACAGCACTGCCCAGGGCATCCAGCTCGGCCAGGGTAACCGGCAGGCCGGCGCTGAGGGTTTGCGCCAGGCGTGGGCGCAGCGGCGGTTCGCTGAATACGCAGGTCGGCCCGGCGGCCTGCAGGCGCTCACGCATCTGCGCCACATGGCGGGCGCCGGGCTGCACTTCGCTGGCGACGCTGAACACCCCGGCATGTTTAAGGCCATAGGCGGCCTCGAAGTAGTCGAAGGCTTCATGGAAGACGAAATACGCCTGGCTCTGCACGCCAGTCAGGCGCGCCTTGAGGCGTTGATCGAGAGCCGTCAGGCGCTGGCTGAACGCCTGCGAATTGGCCTGGTAGCGCGCGGCGTTGGCTGGGTCGGCGGCGCTCAGGTCGGCGGCCATGCGCATGGCGATCACCCGCGCATTGGCCGGCAACAGCCAGAGGTGGGCATCCAGGCTACCGGGGCGGTGGGCATGGTCGTGTTCGGTATCAGCATCAGCACCGTCGTGCGCCGGCTCGTCATGGCCATGCTCATCGTGGTCGTCATGTTCAGACTCGGCCCCGTGCTCTTCGCCAAAATGGCGTAACTGCAGGCCGGGCAGGTTCTGCACCGGCACATTCGGCAAGCTGCGATTGCTCAGCACCCGCGGCAGAAAACTCTCCATGTCCGGGCCGATCCAGTACAACAGCTCGACCTCCTGCACCCGCCGCACATCCGAGGGGCGCAGGGCGAAGTTGTGCGGCGAGGCGCCGGGCGGCAGCAGCACTTCAGGCGCGCCGACACCGTCCTGCACCGCGGCGGCAATCAATTGCAGCGGCTTGATGCTGGTCAGCACGCGCACTTCGGCACGGGCGCCGACCAGGGTTAAACAGAGCAACAAGCCAAGCAGAACACGCGACACGGGCAACACCTGCACAGAAAGGGGGTTTATCGGGGAACAAAGAGTTATAGAATAACGTCTCTTTTCCCGGACGTCGCCGCCCATGCTCACGCCCTTCACCGCCAAGGCCTCGCTGGCCTGCCTGCCCCACGACCACAGCCAGTGCGTCAGCAGCGCCCTGGCCGATGCCGACGCCCTCTGCGCCCAGCAAGGCGTGCGCCTCACCGCCCTGCGCCGGCGCGTGCTGGAGCTAGTCTGGCACAGCCACAAACCGCTGGGCGCCTACGACATTCTGGCCGTACTGAGCGAAGCCGACGGCCGCCGTGCGGCGCCACCAACCGTTTATCGGGCGCTGGATTTCCTCCTGGAAAACGGCCTGGTGCATCGCATCGCCTCACTCAACGCCTTTGTCGGTTGCAGCCATCCGGAGCAGCCACACCAGGGCCAGTTCCTCATCTGCCGGCAGTGCCACGCCGCCATCGAACTGGATCAGCACGACATCAGCGCCGCCATCGTGGGCAGCGCCGCCAGCGTCGGCTTTAGTGTCGAAAGCCAGACCGTGGAAATCGTCGGCCTGTGCGCCAGCTGCCAGGTGGCGGCATGAGCAACGCGCTGATTCGCCTGCAGGACATTCGCGTCGGCTTCGCCGGCCAGGCGGTGCTGCAGGATGTGCAACTGAGTGTGAAACCCGGCGAGATCGTCACCCTGATCGGCCCCAACGGCGCCGGCAAAACCACCCTGGTGCGCGCCGTGCTCGGCCTGCTCAAGCCCGACAGCGGCACCGTGTGGCGCACGCCGAAACTGCGCATCGGCTATATGCCGCAGAAGCTCCAGGTGGATGCCAGCCTGCCGCTGTCGGTGCTGCGTTTTCTGCGCCTGGTGCCGGGGGTCGACCGCGCGCGGGCGCTGGCGGCGCTGGCAGAGGTTGGCGCGCCGCAAGTGCTCGACAGCCCACTGCAAAGCATTTCCGGCGGCGAATTGCAGCGTGTATTGCTGGCCCGTGCGCTGCTGCGTGAACCGCAACTGCTGGTGCTCGATGAGCCGGTGCAAGGCGTCGATGTGGCCGGCCAGGCCGAGCTGTACAGCCTGATCACCCGCCTGCGCGACCGTTATGGCTGCGGCGTGCTGATGGTTTCCCACGACCTGCATCTGGTGATGAGCACCACCGACCAGGTGATCTGCCTGAACCGCCATGTGTGCTGCTCCGGCCACCCGGAGCAAGTCAGCAACGACCCGGTGTTCGTCGAGATGTTCGGCGAAGACGCCAAGAGCCTGGCCATCTACCACCACCGTCACGACCACGCCCACGACCTGCACGGCGCGGTGGTCAGCCAACCCGGCCTGAGCATCCACGGCCCGGCCCATATTCACGGCCCTGGGTGCAAACACTGATGCCCGAATTTCTCCTTAACGCGCTGCTTGCTGGCCTGGCCCTGGCCCTGGTGGCCGGCCCTCTGGGCTCCTTCGTGGTCTGGCGGCGGATGGCCTATTTCGGCGACACCCTGGCCCATGCCGCCTTGCTCGGGGTGGCGGTTGGCCTGTTGCTCGACGTCAGCCCGACCCTGGCGGTGACCGTCGGCTGCGTGCTGCTGGCGGTGCTGCTGATCACCCTGCAACAACGCCAGCCCCTGGCGGCCGACACCCTGCTGGGGATTCTCGCCCCCAGCACCCTGTCCCTGGGCCTGGTGGTGCTGAGTTTCAACCGCGAAGTGCGCATCGACCTGCTCGGTTACCTGTTTGGCGACCTGCTGGCCGTCGGCCCCAGCGATCTGCTATGGATCGTCGCCGGCAGCGCCCTGGTGCTGACCTGCCTGCTGGCCCTGTGGCGGCAACTGCTGGCGGTCACCGTGCATGAGCAACTGGCCCAGGTCGAAGGCCTGCCGGTGGCCGGTCTGCGTCTGGCCCTGGTGCTGCTGATCGCCCTGGTGATTGCCGTGGCAATGAAGATCGTCGGCGTGCTGCTGATCACCTCGCTGCTGATCATTCCCGCCGCCGCCGCCCAACGCCATGCACGCACCCCGGAGCAGATGGCCATCGGCGCCAGCCTGCTGGGCATGCTGGCGGTTGCTGGCGGCCTCAGCCTGTCGTGGTTTGAGGACACCCCGGCCGGCCCGTCGATTGTGGTCTGCGCCGCCGGCCTGTTCCTCCTCAGCCTGGCCCTGCCGCGGCGAACCCCGTGAACTGGCGGTTAAAGCGCCGGGAAACGTCGGGATAAGCGACATGTTTGGTGGTATGCGGCCGGCAGTGTAGACTTGCGCGTTTTTTGCACAATCAGAGACGCGCAGTTATGAAGTCGTTCATCTCCCGTTGCCTGCCCCTGTTGCTGGTTTCCCTTTTGACCAACAGCATGCTCAGCGTTGCCCACGCCGCCGATGACGAGTTGCCGGTCGACGATCTGGTCAGCGCCTTTCGCAACCTCGACCAGAGCATCAGCCGTGGCCAGTTGCAGCAGGCCGAAAGTCAGTTGGCCAGCCTGCGCCAACGCGCCGCCGGCGACACTCGTCTGGAGCAATACCAGCGGCAACTGGCCGAAAACCACCTGCAACAGGGCCAAACCGCACTGCAAGGTGGCGACCTGAATGGCGCCAGCGCATCCCTCGGCAAGGCCCGCAACCTGCTGCCGGCAGCCACGGCCCTGACCAGCAGCCTGGACAACGCCATTGCCAAGGCCCGCGCCGCCGAACTGGCCGCCGCCGAGCAAGCGCAACAGGCCGCCAAGCAGGAGGCGGCCAAACAAGCCGCAGCCAAGGCCGAACAGGCCCGCCAGCAGAAGCTCGCCGCCGAGCGTGCCGCCGCGCAGAAGAAGGCCGCCGCCGCGCTGGCCGCCAGCCAGGTACCGGTCGCCCCGGCCAAACCGCAGGCGCAGTTGATCAAGCCGGACGCCGCCAGCAGCACCATCAGCCTGGCCCTGCTCGACGAGCAGGACAGCGACGGCCTGCGCAAGCTGCTCGATCGGGTCGCCGCCGACGTGGTCAACTTCGACTGCGCGGTGCGCATCGACGTGCGCCAGGCCAAGGACTATCCCTGGGTCGCGGCGCTGCTCTCGGCACGGGTAAAAAAACTCGATCCGGCCTTCAAGCTGCAACTGAGCCAGGCCCTGAATGCCGAGCAAGTGCCGCAACTGCTGCTGACGCCCAAGTCCTAAACCGGCCCGACAACGGCGTGGCAGGACGGCTTTGAGCGCAACAGACACCCGCGCGATGAACGGCGTGATGGGTAGCTGCGTTCAATCTGTCCTGCGGCGCCCGATTAATTGGCTGATGGGTATCGCTGCGCTCAACCCATCCTACGGCCCCACTCCCCACTCACTAACTCCACTCCCCACTCCCCACTCCCCACTTCCCACTAACCACCTCTTAGCTATAACCATAGATCGACAAAGATTTTCGTGATCTATGCAGCGCCCGGTAAACTGCCGGCCTTTGTGCCCATCCGGCACCTCGCCAAGCCCACAAGGTTTCTCCCGTGATTGAATTTCATCACGTCCACAAGACGTACCCCGTCAATGGTCGCGAGATCAGCGCCCTGCAAAGCACCGATCTGCGCATCGAACGTGGCGAAGTGTTCGGCCTGATTGGCCATTCCGGCGCCGGCAAGAGCACCCTGCTGCGCCTGATCAACCGCCTGGAAGAGCCTTCCGGCGGGCGCATCCTGATCGACGGCGAAGAGGTTACCGCCCTCGATGCCGCCGGCCTGCGGCGTTTTCGTCAGCGCGTCGGGATGATCTTCCAGCACTTCAACCTGCTCAGCTCGAAGACCGTGGCCGAGAACATCACCCTGCCGTTGCAACTGGCCGGCAGCTACAGCCGTGGGCAAATCGACACGCGCGTGGCCCAGTTGCTCGAACGCGTCGGCCTCGGTCAGCACGCGAAGAAATACCCGGCGCAATTGTCCGGCGGGCAGAAGCAGCGCGTCGGCATCGCCCGCGCCCTGGCCACCGAGCCGAAGATCCTGTTGTGCGACGAGGCCACCAGCGCCCTCGACCCGCAAACCACCGCCTCGGTGCTGCAACTGCTGGCCGAGATCAACCGCGAGCTGAACCTGACCATCGTCCTGATCACCCATGAGATGGACGTGATTCGTCGGGTCTGCGACCGCGTGGCGGTGCTGGATGACGGCGCGATTGTCGAGCAGGGCGCGGTGACTCAGGTGTTTCTGCACCCGCGGCACCCAACCACCCGACGCTTCGTGCAGGAGGCCGAGCATGTCGATGAAGACGGCCTGCGCGATGACTTCGGCCATGTGCCGGGGCGCATCCTGCGCCTGACCTTCCAGGGCGAGGCCACCTACGCGCCGCTGCTGGGCA
>DAITLT010000170.1:0-7191 GCA_036835505.1 Pseudomonas sp. | reverse complement strand
GTGGCTGACGGCACCTACAAGAAGATCAACGACAAATACTTCCCGTTCAGCATCTATTGATGCCTGTCCGGCGCAGCCTCGCGGCTGCGCCGGCACCACGTAGTAACCCTCGATGACTCTCGACCTCTACGGCTTCGGCCCGGCCCTGCTGGCCGGCACCCTGATGACCATCCAGCTGGCGCTCTGCGCGCTTGCCCTGGGCCTGGTTCTTGGGCTGCTCGGCGCACTGGCCAAGACTTCCCCGAACAGGTTCTTGCAATGGCTTGGCGGGACCTATTCGACCATCGTCCGCGGCGTACCCGAACTGCTCTGGGTGCTGCTGATCTACTTCGGCACGGTCAACCTGATGCGCGAACTGGGCAGCCTGCTCGGTCATCCGGAGCTGGAGCTCAACGCCTTTGCCGCCGGCGTCATCGCCCTCGGCCTGTGCTTCGGCGCTTACGCCACGGAAGTATTCCGCGGCGCGATCCTGGCGATTCCCCGCGGCCACCGCGAGGCTGGCCAGGCTCTTGGCCTGGCAAAGGGGCGCATCTTCTGGCGCATCATCCTGCCGCAAATGTGGCGCATCGCCCTGCCCGGCCTGGGCAATCTGTTTATGATCCTGATGAAGGACACCGCCCTGGTCTCGGTCATCGGCCTGGAAGAAATCATGCGCCGCTCGCAGATCGCCGTCAGCCTGAGCAAGGAGCCGTTCCACTTCTTCCTGATTGCCGCGTTTATCTACCTGAGCCTGACGGTGCTGGCGATGACCGCCATGCATTTCCTTGAACAACGCGCCAGCCGCGGCTTCAAACGGAGCACCTGATGAACTGGGAAGTGATCTACAAATTCCTGCCCAAACTGCTGGAAGGCGCCTGGCTGACCCTCGAGCTGGTCGGCATCGCCGTGATTGCCGGCTTGATCCTGGCCATTCCACTGGGCATCGCCCGCGCCTCCAGGCACTGGTATGTGCGCGCCCTGCCATATGGCTACATGTTCTTCTTCCGCGGCACACCGCTGCTGGTGCAACTGTTCCTGGTCTACTACGGCCTGGCCCAGTTCGAGGCCGTGCGCCAGGGGCCGCTGTGGCCGTACCTGCGCGACCCGTTCTGGTGCGCCATCATCACCATGACCCTGCACACCGCGGCCTACATCGCCGAGATCCTGCGCGGCGCCATCCAGGCCATTCCGCCGGGCGAGCTGGAAGCGGCACGTGCTCTGGGCATGTCAAAAACCCAGACGCTGTTCTACATCACCCTGCCGCGCGCCGCGCGCATCGGCCTGCCGGCCTACAGCAACGAAGTGATCCTGATGCTCAAGGCCAGCTCCCTGGCCAGCACCATCACCCTGCTGGAATTGACTGGCATGTCGCGCACCATCATTGCCCGCACCTACCTGCCGGTGGAGATCTTCTTTGCCGCCGGCATGTTCTACCTGGTGATTGCCTACGTCATGGTCCGCGCCTTCAAACTGCTCGAGCGGCGCCTACGGGTGGACGCCTGCCAGGGTCGTTAAAACCTTGGGCGCCTGGCGCCCAGGGCTTTTCTCCACAGGCGACAGGCTCGATTAAATCCCTATGCCCACGCCCCTGAGCGGTCCCGCCCTACTCCAGCGCTTCCTCGCGCTGGATGCCTTCCTGCTCGCCCAGCAGGCGCTCTGGCGCCCAAAACCCTTCACCCAACTGCACCTGCCCTGGGAAAACCAGCACCGGCCATTGGCTGACTGGCTGCGCGCGCGCTCACTGGCGCAGGCCGAGGCCGAGCACAACCACCCCGAACAACTGGCGGCACCCACCCCCTTCGCGGAACTGGCGCAACAGGCCAGCACACTGAGCGCCGTCGGTGCCTTGCCCAAGACCACGCGCAAGGCACCGCCGGCGCGTCTCAGCGTCGATGTGCCGGGGCGCAAATGGCAACAGATCGACGCCTTCGCCAGCAGCCTGCAATTTCGCCAGCCCACCCGGCACTGGCTCGACTGGTGCGCCGGCAAAGGCCATCTCGGCCGCCTGCTAGCCCAGGACGGGCAAAGCCTGCGCTGCCTGGACTACAACGCCGAACTGGTCGAGGCTGGCCAGCGCCTCAGCCAACGTCACGGCCTGCAGGCCGAGCACCGCCGGCAAGACGTCCTCTGCGCCAGCACCGCCAACCACCTGCAAGCCATACACACCCCCGTGGCCCTGCATGCCTGCGGCGACCTGCATGTACGCCTACTGCAACTGGCCAGCCACACAGGCTGCCTACAACTGGCCGTCGCCCCCTGCTGCTATAACCGCATCCAGGGCGATAGCTACCAAGCCCTTTCAGTCGCGGCCCAAACCTCGACCCTGCGACTGTCAAAAGACGACCTCAGCCTGCCCCTGAGCGAGACGGTCACTGCCGGTAGCCGCGTGCGCCGCCAACGTGATCAATCCATGGCCCGCCGCCTGGGCTTCGACCTGCTGCAACGGGAGCTGCGCGGCATTGATGAGTACCTGCCGACCCCCTCACTGCCGCCGGCCTGGCTGAACAAAAACTACGCCGACTACTGCCGCGACCTGGCGGCCCTGAAAGGCCTGCCCAGCCCACCGGCACGCAACTGGCTCGCCCTCGAAGCCCGCGGCTGGCAGCGTCTCGCCGAAGTGCGCAACCTCGAACTGCTGCGCAACCTGTTCCGCCGCCCACTGGAGCTCTGGCTGGTGCTCGACCGCGCCTTGTACCTGCAAGAACAAGGCTTCCAGGTCACCCTGGGCACCTTTTGCCCAGCCCAACTGTCGCCACGCAACCTACTACTGCTCGCCGAGCGTGAAACAGTTGCCCACAAAAGCTGTGGATAACTATGTGGATGGATTCTGGGCAACCCGTGCAAAAGCCCGAAGGCCATGGCCTGGGGCTTTTTGCACACTTTTTATCCAAGAATAAAAATCTAATAAAAACAATGCGTTAAGAATAACCGTCGATTTCAGAGCCAGACAGCGCAGCCTCGCACTCGCCCCACGGATTTTGTGCATAACCTTCCCGAATCGCCCTCCACCGGGCATTTACACCAGTAGAAACAAAGGTTTACAGCCGCCGGCAAATGACTATAATCACGCCCCACAAATGCCGGTATAGCTCAGTTGGTAGAGCAACTGACTTGTAATCAGTAGGTCCCGGGTTCGACTCCTGGTGCCGGCACCATACGCAACAACGAAAAGGCTCACCGCAAGGTGGGCCTTTTTTGTTGTGGGGTGGGCTTGGGGTGAGGATTTGTCACTGGTCACTCAAAAGTCCGCTCACCGAGCAGTCGCGCCACACCGTTGCCGGCAAAGATCGGCGTACTGAAACCGCTACAGCTCTTTCACCTTCGTCAGCGCATGCAGGCCATGCAGCGCCTCATCCCAGAGATGGCCACCCAGCTTCGAGACGCTGGTAAACCACTCGCTGCGGGCGTCGTCGATGAGCAGGGTAATTCGGCGCTGGCTGACGAAGTCGCCATCGAAGCTCATCGAGTAGTCGTCAATTGACAGCCTACCGCCCGGCTCAATCAGCGCAGAGGCGGCAATCCCATCGGCGAAGGCATTGCCGGCCGTCTGGTATTCATCAATGCCATCGTCCGCGCTGGCATAGGCATTTAGGCTCCGACGCAGGTAGGTGACGCGCTGCCCGGTACGGTTAAGCAGCCAGACCGGCTGTTTGTCCGAACAACGGGAAAAAAACGGTATCGCCAGATACAGGCCGGCAGGTGCTTCGCGCGCATAGGCGTGCAGGTTGGCATGGGCAAGCTCATCAGCGATCTCTGCGCGCCGCTTGGCGAGCAACGCAAACACATCGTCATCGACCCTGGGGCGCAGCCCAAGAAAGGATTCCAGCGCGTCGCAGGCCGAGGTCAAGCGCGCATAACGGGCCAGCCCTGCGGCGTGCTGCTGGGCCACCTGTGGATGGCATTCCCCCGCCAGGCGCTGGGCCAGTTCCATTACCTCGTCACGGATGGAGCGATGGGGCATAAATTCCTCCTTGGTAAGCCAACACGCGACCAGATGCTGAAGCGCTGGCCGGTCATCCAATCGGCAAATTAAACCTGATCCTGCGCCAATCTGCCCGGCGGTTGGTTGTTTGCCGCGATTAGCCTGCGTCAGGACGCCGCGATTCCTTTAAAATCGCCGCCTCTCGATTGCCGGCCCTGGCGCGCTTTGCGCCGCTGGATCGCCCCTTGCCCACGGTTGAAGCTGATCATCATGTCCCTGCCCAAGCACCATCTCGAATTGCTCAGCCCGGCCCGTGATGCGGCCATCGCCAAGGAAGCCATCCTGCATGGCGCCGATGCCGTGTATATCGGTGGACCGAGCTTCGGGGCGCGGCACAACGCCAGCAACAGCGTGGCGGAGATTGCCGGCCTGGTTGAATTCGCCCGCCTGTTCCACACCAAGGTGTTCGTTACCATCAACACCATCCTGCATGACGACGAAGTGGAGCCGGCACGCCAGTTGATCCACCAGCTCTACGACGCCGGCGTGGATGCGCTGATCGTGCAGGACATGGGCGTGATGGCAATGGACATCCCGCCGATCGAGCTGCATGCCAGCACCCAGTGCGACATCCGTACCCTGGACAAGGCCAAATTCCTCTCCCAGGCCGGTTTCTCGCAGATCGTCCTGGCCCGCGAGCTGAACCTGGAGCAGATCCGCGCGATCAGCGACAGCGTCGATGCCGCCGTCGAGTTCTTTATCCACGGCGCGCTGTGCGTGGCCTTCTCCGGCCAATGCAACATCTCCCACGCGCAGACCGGGCGCAGCGCCAACCGCGGCGACTGCTCCCAGGCCTGCCGCCTGCCCTACACCCTGAAAGATGACCAGGGCCGCGTGGTCGCCTACGACAAGCACCTGCTGTCGATGAAGGACAACAACCAGACCGCCAACCTGATTCACCTGGTCGATGCCGGCGTGCGCTCGTTCAAGATCGAGGGCCGCTACAAGGACATGAGCTACGTGAAGAACATCACCGCTCACTACCGTCAGGAGTTGGATGCGATTCTTACCCAACGCCCAGAACTGGCGCGCAGCTCCAGCGGTCGCACCGAGCACTTCTTCACCCCGGACACGGAAAAGACCTTCCACCGCGGCAGCACCGACTATTTCGTCAGCGACCGCAAGATCGACATCGGCGCCTTCGAATCACCGAAATTCGTCGGTTTGCCGGTGGGCGAGGTGCTCAAGGTCGGCAAGCACGACCTGACCGTGCAGACCAGCGAGAAGCTCAACAACGGCGACGGCCTCAACGTGCTGATCAAGCGTGAAGTGGTGGGCTTTCGTGCCAACACCGCCGAGCAACTGGCCCAGTTCGAGCAGGACGGCGTCAACCTGTGGCAGTACCGCGTGGTGCCCAACGAGATGCCGGCCGAGCTCAAGCAGCTGCGCCCGCAGCATGTGCTCAACCGCAACCTCGACCACAACTGGCAGCAGGCGCTGTTGAAGACCTCCTCCGAGCGCCGTGTGGCGGTCAGTTGGCAGGCTAGATTGAGCGAGGCGCAACTGTGCCTGAGCGTCACCAGCGAGGAGGGGATTTGCGTCGAGGTCAGCCTCAACGGCCCGTTCGGCCCGGCCAAGGATGCCGAGCAGGCCCGCACCCAACTGAGCGACACCCTGAGCAAATTGGGCACCACGATGTATTACGTCACTGCCGTGCAGATCGACGCGCCGCAGGCGCTGTTCGTGCCCAACTCACAGCTCAAGGCCCTGCGCCGCGAGGCCATCGAGGCGCTGACCGCGGCGCGGGAGGCCGCTCATCCGCGTGGCAGCCGCAAGCCGGTCAGCGTGCCGCCGCCGGTGTACCCGGAGGCGCACCTGACCTTCCTCGCCAACGTCTACAACGCCAAGGCCCGCGCCTTCTACCAGCGCTTCGGCGTGCAGCTGATCGATGCGGCCTACGAGGCCCACGAGGAAAGCGGCGAGGTGCCGGTGATGATCACCAAGCACTGCCTGCGTTTCTCGTTCAACCTGTGCCCCAAGCAGGCCAAGGGCGTGACCGGCGTGCGCACCAAGGTGGCGGACATGCAGCTGATCCATCAGGACGAGGTGCTGACCCTGAAGTTCGACTGCAAGCCGTGCGAGATGCACATCATCGGCAAGATGAAGGGCCATATCCTCAACCAACCGCAACCGGGCAGCAGTGCCAGCATGGTCGGTTATATCAGCCCCGAGGATCTGCTCAAGACCATCAAGCGCAAGCCAGCCAACAAGCCGCACTGACCACGCGGCAACGCTAACCGGGCTTAGTCCAGCTCGCCGGCCCGCAGCACCCGGCCGTGCATGTCGGTGATACCGCGCAGGCCGACGCCGAAGGTGGCAAAACCCAGGCGTTGACGCTGGCTGCGGTAGTCCAGGCGGTCATGGTGATGGCCGTGGAAGAGCGTGCGCACGCCGAGGCTTTGGGCCAACTCATCCAGCACGCCGAAGCCATGGGGATGGGCGCTGGGCGCCTCATGGCTGACCAGAATATCGGCCTGGGCGCTAAACAACGCCGCCAGGTCGCTGGGGAAGATGCTGCTGCGGTGCTTGCGCGGCAGCCCGTCGCGCCACAGATTGCCCTTGCCGCAGCGCGTCGCAAAGGCCTGCGGCGTCAGGTAGTTCCACGGCTGCGGCGGCATCCATACCTGCCCGCGAAACACCCCGCCCAGGCCGGCCACCCGCACGCCGGCAATCTCCACCACCCGCCCATGCAGGTTTCTGTCGGCCAGTTGCGAGCCAAACAGGTTGTCGTAATAGAGGTCGTTGTCGGTGTCGTGATTGCCGTGGATAAACCACACCTCGGTCAGATCGAGGATCGTCTCCAGCTCGACATGCAAGGGCCGCCGCGCCTGAATATCACCCAGCAACACGATGGCCGCCGGGCGATGGCGCAGCACCGCATCGAGCACATGGCTGAAGCGCGCATGGGGGTCGCCGCAAAAAATAATCACTCGCCTCCCCAGTCAATCAACACAACAACACTCGGCTTTTCAGCCCCTCGCATCAGGCATAAATCTCGGCGCGGGCCAACGGCAGGCCTTGCTGATCTTTGCCCGACAACTGCAACGCCACCCCCTCCAGCCGCGCCAATGGCCAGTCGATGGCCACCTGGGCGTCGTTCCACTGCAGGCAACGCTCATGCTGCGGCGCGTAATAGTCGGTGGTCTTGTAGAGGGACTCGGCGCTGTCCGACAGTACCAAAAAACCATGGGCGAAGCCTTCCGGCACCCACAACTGGCGTTTGTTCTCGG
>DAITLT010000169.1:0-7244 GCA_036835505.1 Pseudomonas sp. | reverse complement strand
ACCGTTGACCTCTTGCATGCCATGCAAGCGCTCTCCCAGCTGAGCTATACCCCCATTCAAGGACGGGGCGCATGTTAAGCGTAGCCCCTACCCTCGTCAACACTTTTTTCAAAAACTTATGTTTATTCTGCAAGCAGAACAACCACTTAACCGGGACCTGCGGTATCTACCGCCGGTCCGCGAGCGCTCAACCGGCAATCATCGCCAGTTGTTTTTCCCACTCCTTGGTCTCTTTCTTGGAGACGCCACCGAGCATTTCCAAGGCCTGCCGCAAACGGAAACGGGTCAGGTCCGGGCCGATGATCTCCATGGCATCGAGCACCGACACCGAACTGGCCTGCCCGCTAATCGCAGCAAACATCAGCGGCATGGCATCGCGCAGCTTCAACTCCAGGGCCTCGACCACCGCCTGAATGCAGCCGGTGATGCGCTCTTTCTCCCACTGACGCAGCGCTTCAAGCTTCCACAAGATCAACTGCATGACCTGGCGAACCTGCTCGGGCGACAACTTCTTGTGCTCGAACAGCTTGGCATCCAGCGGCACGCCACCGGCGAAGAAGAACCCCGCCAACGGCGCGATCTGGCTGAACGTCTCGACCCGGCCCTGCACATGGGGGGCGATCTGCATCAGGTATTCAGGATTGAACGCCCATTTCTGCACTTCCGCGGCAAAACGCTCGACGCTCAGCTCGCGCAGCCACTGGCCGTTGAGCCAGGAGAGTTTCTCCATGTCGAAGATCGGCCCACCGAGCGACACGCGCTGGATGTCGAAGTGCTCGATCATCTCGTCCAGGCTGAACTTCTCGCGCTCATCCGGCATCGACCAGCCCATGCGCCCGAGGTAGTTGAGCATCGCCTGCGGAAGAAAGCCCATGCGCTCGTAGAAAGTTACCGAGGTCGGATTCTTGCGCTTGGACAGCTTGCTCTTGTCGGGGTTGCGCAGCAGCGGCATGTAACACAGCACCGGCTGCTCCCAGCCAAAATACTCATACAGCTTGATCAGCTTGGGCGCCGAGGGCAGCCACTCTTCGCCGCGCAGCACATGGGTGATGCCCATCAGGTGGTCATCGACCACGTTGGCCAGGAAGTAGGTCGGCAGGCCATCGGCCTTCATCAGCACCTGCATGTCCATGCGATCCCACGGGATTTCGACCGTGCCACGCAGCATGTCCGGCACCTGGCACACGCCTTCGCTCGGCACCTGCATGCGCACCACATGGGACTCACCGGCGGCGATGCGGCGCTGCGCTTCAGCCGGAGCCAGATGCTGGCAGTGACCGTCGTAACGCGGCGTTTCCTTATTGGCCATCTGCTCGGCACGCACCTGATCCAGGCGCTCGGCGCTGCAGAAGCACGGGAAGGCGTGCCCCTTGGCGATCAGCTCATCGGAGTACTTCTTATAGATTTCGCCGCGCTCGCTCTGCCGGTACGGGCCATGGGGACCACCGACATCCGGGCCCTCGTCCCACTCGATGCCCAGCCAGCGCAGGGAGTCGAAAATCTGCTGTTCGGACTCGCGGCTCGAGCGCAGCTGGTCGGTGTCTTCGATACGCAGGATGAACTGACCGCCATGCTGGCGCGCGAAGCACAGGTTGAACAAGGCGATGTACGCGGTGCCAACGTGCGGGTCGCCAGTCGGGGATGGCGCGATACGGGTACGAACAGTGGTCATGGCAGCTCTCAATACGGCAGATCAAACAAGCGGCGAATCTTAACATCAAGGCTACAGCAAAGGCCCCTCCTCGACCGGCAGGCGGCTGATCAGGAAGTCCAGAAAGGCCTTGACCTTCATGGCCTGGAAACGCCGCGAGGGGTACAGCGCATAGATCTCGCTGGTCGGCAGGCGGGCCTGGGGCAGCAACTCGACCAGGCGACCGCTTTGCACCGCCTCGCGACCGATCATGTACGGCAAGCCGGCAATCCCCGCGCCCGCCAGGGCCGCCTCACGGGCAAAGGTGATGTTGTTGCAGGCCAACACCCGCTGACAGGCAATGTTCTGCTCCTGCACCGGCCAATACCGTGGCGAGTCCTGGGGCAACAGAATGGCGCGATGCTGCGCCAGGTCGGCCACCGTCTGCGGCGTGCCATAGCGGGCCAGATAATCCGGGCTGGCACACAGACTGCGCCCAGTGGACAGCAGGCGCCTGGCGATCAGCGTCGAGTCCTGGGGCAAGCCGACCTGAATGGCAATATCCACCGCCTCCTCCAAGGGATCGACCTTGCGCGAGGTGATCTCCACCTCAGCGGTGATCTCTGGGTACTCGCGCATAAACTCACCCAGCACCCGACCCAGTAACAACTGGCCAAACTCGATGGAGGCGGTGATGCGTAGCAGACCGGAGGGCTGCAATTGCAGCTGCATGACCGCCTGCTCGGCCTCGGCAAAGTCCAGCATGATTTGCCGGCAGCGATCGTAATAGGCCTGCCCCACCTCGGTCAGGCGCAGTTTGCGCGTGGTGCGATTGAGCAAGCGCACACCGAGGCGCTCCTCAAGCAAGGCAATCCGCCGACTGACCGTCGACTTCTGCATGGCCAACCCCAGCGCCGCCTGGGTAAAGCTGTGACACTCGACCACCCGAGTAAAAATCAGCGCGTCATCCAATCCCATGATTGTTTCTCACAAGCAACAAAGTTTCCGAATAGTACCGACTACTTACACCCAGGGAACACTGTTAGATTGGCCCGCTTTCACTCGCCAGCCACCGAGTCGCGCCATGCCCGCCCAATTGCAACGTCGCCTGCTGATTTTTGTCGTCCTGCTGACACTGCTGGTGGGCGGCCTGTTTGCCCATTGGCTGCTGATCGGACGGTTTATCGAAAGCACCGACAATGCCTACGTGCAGGGCGAAATCACCCGCGTGTCCAGCCAGCTCAGCGCCCGAGTTACCAAGGTACTGGTGACTGACAACCAGCACGTGGAAAAAGGTGACCTGCTGCTTGAGCTGGAAGCCGACGACTTCCGCCTGGCCCTCGACCGCGCGCGCGCCGCCCTGGCCACCCGCGAGGCCGAACAACTGCAAGCGCGCAGCAAACTGACCCAGCAAGCCAGCCTGATTGCCGCCAGCCAGGCCGATGTGGGCGCCAGTGAAGCGACCCTCGGCCGCACCCAGATCGACCTGTCCCGCGCCCGCACCCTGCGCAAACCCGGCTATGTCTCGGAAGAACGGGTCACCACCCTGGCCGCCGACAGCCGCATCGCCCGCTCCCAGGTGAGCAAGGCCCAGGCCGATTTGCAGGCCCAGCGCCAACAGGTCGATGCGCTGGATGCCGAGATCAAGCGCCTCGACGCGCAAATCGCCAACGCCCGCGCCGAAGTGGCCCAAGCCGAACTCAACCTCGGCCGCACGCAGATCCGTGCGCCGATCAGCGGCCTGGTCGGCCAGCGCGCCGCGCGTAACGGCCAGTATGTGCAAACCGGCACCTACCTGCTGTCCCTGGTGCCCGACACAGACATCTGGATTCAGGCCAACTTCAAGGAAACCCAGATCGGCCCCATGGCCGTCGGCCAAAGCGCCGAACTGATCTTCGATGCTTACCCCGACACGCCGATCAGCGCCCGCGTCGACAGCCTGTTTGCCGCCTCCGGCGCGCAGTTCAGCCTGCTGCCACCGGACAACGCCACCGGCAACTTCACCAAGGTGGTGCAACGCATCCCGGTGAAACTGACCTTTGCCACCGACAACCCACTCAAGGGCAATATCCGCCCAGGCATGTCGGTGCTGGTCAAGGTTTCGCTCAAGGCCGCCAGCGGTGCCCGCTGACCAACTGATCCGGCCCGTCGGCGAACCCAGCCGACGGGACTGGATCGCGGTGATGAGCGCCCTGCTCGGCGCCTTTATGGCGGTGCTCGACATCCAGATCACCAACGCCTCACTGAAAGACATCCAGGGCGCGCTGTCGGCCACCCTGGAAGAAGGCTCGTGGATTTCCACCTCCTACCTGGTGGCGGAAATCATCATGATCCCGCTGACCACCTGGCTGGTGCAGGTGTTTTCGGCTCGCCGTCTGGCGGTGTGGGTTTCGGCGTTTTTCCTGGTGGCCTCACTGCTCTGCTCCATGGCCTGGAGCCTGGAGAGCATGATCGTGTTTCGCGCCTTCCAGGGCCTGACCGGCGGCGCACTGATCCCCCTGGCCTTCACCCTGATCCTGATCAAACTGCCCGAGCATCACCGCGCCAAAGGCATGGCCCTGTTTGCCGTCACGGCCACCTTCGCCCCTGCCATCGGCCCGACCCTGGGCGGCTGGCTGACAGAGAATTTCGGCTGGGAATACATCTTCTACATCAACGTGCCGCCCGGCCTGCTGATGATCGCTGGGCTGCTCTATGGCCTGGAAAAGAAAGCCACCCAGTGGCACATGCTCAATAGCGCCGACTACGCCGGCATTCTGACCATGGCCATGGGTCTGGGCTGCCTGCAGGTATTCCTCGAAGAAGGCCACCGCAACAACTGGCTGGAATCCAATTTGATCGTCGGGCTCGGTGCGACAGCGGCGATCAGCCTGATCCTCTTCGTGATCCTGCAGTTTTCCCGCGACAACCCGCTGCTCAACCTGCGCATCCTCGGCAACCGCAACTTCGGCCTGTGCAGCATTTCCAGCGTTGGCCTGGGCATCGGCCTGTACGGCTCGGTTTACGCGCTGCCGTTGTACCTGGCGCAAATTCAGGGCTACAACGCCATGCAGATCGGCGAAGTGATCATGTGGATGGGCGCGCCGCAGTTGCTGATCATCCCGCTGGTGCCGAAGATCATGAAATACATCTCGCCAAAATGGCTGTGCGCCTTTGGCTTTGCCATGTTCGGCATCGCCAACTTTGCCTCCGGGGTGCTCAACCCGGACTTTGCCGGCGATCAGTTGAACCAGATCCAACTGCTGCGCGCCCTCGGCCTGCCGTTTGTGATGGTGACCCTGTCGCTGATCGCCACCGCCTACCTGCGCGTCGAGGATGCCGGCTCCGCTTCCAGCCTGTTCAACGTCCTGCGCAACCTCGGTGGCGCCATCGGCATCGCCCTGATCGCGACGCTGATCGACGCCCGGGCGAAAACCTATTTCGACTACCTGCGTGAGGCCCTGGTGCCGAGTAACCCGCAGGTCGCCGAACGCCTGCAACTGTGGAGCGAAACCCTCGGCAGCCAACAGGCCGCCCTCGGCAAGCTCAGCGAGATGACCCACCAGCAGGCCAGCATCATGGCCTACAATGACGCCTTCCATTTTATCGGCATTGCCCTGGGCATCAGCATGCTCGCGGTGTTTTTCAGCCGTCACCTGCCGAGCACGGCCAGCAACGTCCATAGCGCCGCCCACTGACCCTCAGCGCCCGCCGCCCGCCAGGTACACATGTCCAGCCCCGCCCGTTCCCGCAGCCTATTGATCGTCATCGCCTTTGCCGTGGTCTACATCGGCTGGGGCACCACCTACCTGGCCAACCACTTTCTGCTGCGCGAGTTGCCGCCCTTCCTGCTCGGCGCCTTGCGTTTTTTCCTCGCCGGCGGCTTGGCACTGGCCTGGACCTTGAGCCAGCCGCGCGCGCCAATCCAGCGCAGCGACTGGGGCAGCGCGCTGGCCGGTGGCGTGCTGTTGATTGCCGTGGGCCAGGGCGTGTTGATCTACGCCAACCAGTACCTGCCCACCGGCATTCTGGCGATGCTCTACACCACCCTACCGCTGTGGAGCGTGGCCCTGGAATGGCTGCTGGGCGAGCGGCCGCCGACCGGGGTGTTGATCGGCTTGCTGATTGCCAGCGCCGGCATCGTTTTGTTGATGAGCAATAGCCTGGGCGCCACGGCGAACAGCGCACAATGGTTTGCCGGCGCCCTGGTGGTGCTGGCCACCTTGCTTTGGGCCTGTGGCGCCTGGCTGCTGCGTCAGCGCCCGCCATTCAGCTCCAGTTGGCGCGGTTTGAGCCTGCAGATGCTGATCGGTGCCAGCCTGCTGGGGCTGTTCGGTGTTTGGCATGGCGACTGGCAACACCTGCCGACGACCAACCTCAGCCGCGAGGCCTGGCTATGGCTGCTGTACCTGGTGCTACCGGTCAGCCTCGGCGTGTATCCAGCCTATTTCTGGCTGCTGCGCGAAGTGCCGGCCAGCCTGGTGTCGACCTTTGCCTTCGTCAATCCAGTGGTGGCCCTGCTGCTGGGTTACCTGCTGCTCAACGAACAGCTAAGCCTCACCGCCCTGGGCGCGTGCCTGGCCACCCTGCTGGGCGTCAGCCTGATTATCTTCGCTCGCCGCTAGAAGCCCGTGCCCTACACCTGCAACAGGCGCTCACGCAGCTTATGAATCTCGTCGCGCAGTTGCGCCGCGGCTTCGAATTCCAGATCGCGGGCCAGCTGGTACATCTTCTCTTCCATCTGGCGAATGCGCTTGTTGATCTCACTCGGTGAGCGCAACTCGTTCTCGTAGCGCGCCGCCTCCTCGGCAGCCTTGGCCATACCGCGGCGCTTGTTGCTGCGCGAGCCCGGAACCGTGGCACCTTCGAGGATGTCCTTGACGTCGCGGAACACGCCCTTGGGGGTAATGCCATTGGCCAGGTTAAAGGCGATCTGCTTGTCACGGCGCCGCTCGGTCTCGCCGATAGCCCGCTCCATGGAGCCCGTCATGCGGTCGGCGTAGAGAATCGCCCGGCCATTGAGGTTGCGTGCGGCGCGGCCGATGGTCTGGATCAGCGAGCGCTCTGAGCGCAAAAAACCTTCCTTGTCCGCATCCAGAATCGCCACCAACGACACCTCTGGCATATCCAGCCCTTCGCGTAACAGGTTGATCCCCACCAATACGTCGAAGGCACCGATACGCAAGTCGCGGATGATCTCAACCCGCTCCACGGTATCAATATCCGAGTGCAGGTAACGCACGCGCACGCCGTGATCGCCGAGGTAATCGGTCAGGTCTTCAGCCATCCGTTTGGTCAGCGTGGTGACCAGTACCCGCTCCTCCAGGGCCACCCGTTTGTTGATCTCCGACAGCAGATCATCAACCTGGGTCAGTGCCGGCCGCACTTCGATCATCGGATCGACCAACCCGGTAGGTCGCACCACCTGCTCAATCACTCGTCCAGCGTGCTCGGCTTCGTAATTGCCGGGGGTCGCAGAGACAAAAATGGTCTGCGGACTGATCGCCTCCCACTCGTCAAAACGCATCGGCCGGTTATCCAGCGCCGACGGCAGGCGGAAGCCGTATTCCACCAGGGTTTCCTTACGTGAGCGGTCGCCCTTGTACATGGCGCCGACCTGCGAAACGCTGACGTG
>DAITLT010000168.1:0-7264 GCA_036835505.1 Pseudomonas sp. | reverse complement strand
CAGCTGGAGCGTCTGCACCGCCAGGCCCAGTCCGCCGAGAAGTACCAGGAATACAAGGCCGAAGAGCGGCAGTTGAAAGCTCAACTGGCGGCGTTGAAATGGCAGAGCCTGAATGAACAGGTTGGTCAGCGTGAAGCGGTGATCGGCAACCAGGAAGTGTCCTTCGAGGCGCTGGTGGCCGAGCAGCGCAATGCCGATGCCAGCATCGAGCGCCTGCGTGACGGCCATCACGAGCTGTCGGAGCGTTTCAACCTGGTGCAAGGGCGGTTTTATTCAGTGGGTGGCGACATTGCCCGCGTCGAACAAAGCATCCAGCACGGCCAGCAGCGCTTGCGCCAGTTGCAGGACGACCTGCGCGATGCCGAGCGGGCGCGCCAGGAAACCGAATCGCACCTGGGCCACGACAGCACCTTGCTGGCGGCCCTGGGTGAAGAACTGGCCCAGCTTGAGCCTGAGCAAGAACTGACCACTGCTGCCGCCGAGGAAGCCGCCGCTGCGCTGGAAGAGGCGGAGAGCGCCATGCACGGCTGGCAGGAGCAATGGGACGGTTTTACCCAGCACGCCGCCGAGCCACGTCGGCAAGCCGAGGTACAGCAGTCGCGGATTCAGCAACTGGAGCAGAGCCTGGAACGCCTGGCCGAGCGTCAGCGTCGGCTGGCCGAGGAGCGTCAGCAACTGGCGGCTGACCCGCAGGACGCGGCGATCCTGGCCCTGGCCGAGCAACTGGCCCTCAGCGAGCTGAGCCTGGAGGAATTGCAGGCTGCCGAACAGCTACAGATCGACGGTCTGGAGCAATTGCGCGGGCAACTGCTGCAAGCCGGTCAGGCCCAGCAGCAGGCCCAGGGCGAACTGCAACGCTTGCAGGGTCGCCTGGCTGCCCTGGAGGCGTTGCAGCAGGCCGCCGTTGGCCGCCGGTTTGCGCGTTGAGGCGGGTTGGGAGCTGGCGGTGGAAACCGTGCTGGGCGCCGACTTGCAGGCCGTCCTGCTGGACGACGAACAGCAGCTCAATAGCTTGGATCTGCAGGGCTTCAGCCAGGGCGACCTGCGTTTGGCCCTGCCGGCCCGTGGTGGCGTGCGCGTACCTGGCAGCCTGCTGGACAAGGTCGAGGCCAGTGTCGATCTGGCGCCGTGGCTGGCCCAGGTCAAACCGGTGCCATCGCTTGAAGCTGCGCTGCAGCAACGCCAGCAGTTGGCGCCTGGCGCAAGCCTGATCAGCCCTGATGGTTACTGGGTCGGTCGGCACTTTTTGCGGGTACGCCGCGCCGAGGCTGCCGAGAGCGGCGTGTTGGCTCGTGCCCAGGAGCTGGAGCGTCTGCACGCTGAACGCGAAGAATTGAGCGCGCGCCTGGCTGACCTGGATGAACAGTTGCAACAACTGCGCGAGGCCCAGCGCTTGCAAGAGCAGGCCCGCGAGCAGCAGCGCCGTTTACTGCAGGACGCAGCCCGCCAGCAAGGCGAGTTGAAGGCTCAGCTGTCCGCCGGCCAGGCCAAGGCCGAGCAGCTGACCCTGCGCCGTCAGCGCCTGGATCATGAGCTGCACGAATTGACCGAGCAGCGCGAGCTGGAGCAGGAACAACTGGGCGAGTCACGCCTGCACCTGCAGGACGCGCTGGACGCCATGGCTGTCGACAGCGAACAACGCGAACGCCTGCTGGCAGCGCGTGATGGCTTGCGCGAACGCCTTGATCGCATGCGTCAGGAGGCCCGCCAGCACAAGGATCACGCCCATCAACTGGCCGTGCGCCTGGGTTCGCTGAAGGCCCAGCACGACTCGACGCGTCAGGCTCTGGAGCGTTTGCAGCTGCAGGCCGAGCGTCTACACGAGAAGCGCGAGCAGCTCAATCTCAACCTCGAAGAGGGCGAGGCGCCGCTGGAAGAGCTGCGCATGAAGCTGGAAGAGTTGCTCGACAAGCGCATGGCGGTGGAAGACGAACTGAAGCTGGCGCGCCTGGGTCTGGAAGATGCCGATCGGCAATTGCGCGACGCGGAAAAGCGCCGCACCCAGGCCGAGCAGCAGGGGCAGTTGCTGCGTGGTCAGTTGGAACAGCAGCGCCTCGAATGGCAGGCCTTGAGCGTGCGGCGCAAGGCCTTGCTCGATCAGTTACTGGAAGACGGCTACGAGCTGCACGGCGTGCTGGCAACCTTGCCCAGCGAGGCGAGCGAAAGCGCCTGGAGCGAGGAACTTGAGCGCCTGGCCGCACGGATTCAGCGCTTGGGGCCGATCAACTTGGCGGCCATCGACGAGTACCAGCAGCAGTCCGAGCGCAAGCGCTACCTGGATGCGCAGAATGCCGATCTGGTGGAGGCGCTGGATACTCTGGAAAACGTCATTCGCAAGATCGACAAGGAAACCCGTAACCGCTTCAAGGAAACCTTCGATCAGATCAACGGCGGCCTGCAGGCCCTGTTCCCCAAAGTCTTTGGCGGCGGTAACGCCTACCTGGAACTGACCGGCGAAGACCTGCTCGACACCGGCGTGAGCATCATGGCGCGGCCGCCCGGCAAGAAAAACAGTACCATCCACCTATTGTCCGGCGGGGAGAAAGCCCTGACCGCGCTGGCCCTGGTATTTGCCATCTTCCAGCTCAATCCGGCGCCCTTTTGCATGCTTGATGAGGTGGATGCGCCGCTCGATGATGCCAACGTCGGCCGCTACGCGCGGTTGGTCAAGGAGATGTCGGCGACCGTGCAGTTCATCTATATCACCCACAACAAGATCGCCATGGAAATGGCCGATCAACTGATGGGCGTGACCATGCACGAGCCCGGTTGTTCGCGGCTGGTGGCCGTGGATGTGGAGCAGGCGCTGGCAATGGTTGAAGCCTGAAGCGACAGACGGTGTAAAGTTATCTTTTGTCGTGCTAGCTTAATGCCAACTTTTTGTTACGCGTGGGAAAACGCCAGCCAGAACATGGGCTTGGCGCCACGTTGAGATTATTGCAGCAGGGCTTGGAAGGCCTGCTTTCATCACTTTTTTAGTCGGGGTCACGGAATTACATGGAAATCGGTCTGCGCGAGTGGCTGATCGTCATCGGCATCATTGTTATCGCCGGCATTCTTTTTGATGGCTGGCGGCGTATGCGCGGTGGCAAGGGCAAGCTGAAATTCAAGCTGGATCGCAGCTTTGCCGGGATGGACGACGACGCTGGCAGCGACCCTGATTTGCTTGGCCCGGCACGGGTGATTGATCGCCAGAACGAGCCGCGGGTAGATGAAGAAGACTTGCCGGCCATGAGTGCCCGCGAGCTCAACCGGCGCCGTGCCGGTGAGCCGAGCCAGGGCGACCTGAAGCTGGATGAGCCGGTGCCAACCCTGTTGACCCCGCTGGACGAAGGCGACAAGCAGCGCAAAGTCCAGGCCCAGGAAGACGCTCAGGAGCTGCCGCCGGTTGAAGAAGTGCTGGTGATCAACGTCATCTCCCGCGACGAGGGCGGCTTCAACGGCCCGGCGCTGCTGCAGAACATTCTGGAAAGCGGCCTGCGTTTTGGCGAAATGGATATTTTCCACCGCCACGAAAGCATGGCCGGCAATGGCGAAGTGCTGTTCTCCATGGCCAATGGCGTCAAGCCTGGCACCTTCGATCTGGACGATATCGACCTGTTCAGTACCCGTGCGGTGAGTTTTTTCCTCGGTATGCCGGGTCCGCGGCATCCCAAGCAGGCCTTCGATGTGATGTTGGCTGCGGTGCGCAAGTTGGCCCACGAGCTGAACGGCGAGTTGAAAGATGATCAGCGCAGCGTGATGACTGCGCAGACCATCGAGCATTACCGTCAGCGCATCGTCGAGTTCGAGCGCAAGCACATGATGCCCAAGCGCTGAGTCGCGCCTGAGCTGAATCCGTGATTATTAAAAAGAGCAGCCTCGGCTGCTCTTTGCGTTTTTGAGAGCCGTAACCATGACTACCGACACCCCACACGCCGCCCAGCGCATCCTTGATCTGCGCACCGAACTGGACGGTCACAATCAGCGTTATTACGTGCTTGATCAGCCCAGCATTCCTGACGCCGAATACGACCGTCTGTTTCGTGAATTACAGGCCTTGGAAGCGGCACATCCGGACTTGATTACCGTCGATTCGCCGACTCAGCGGGTTGGTGGTGCGCCGCGTGCCGGCTTTACCGAAGTGCGCCACGAGGTACCGATGCTCAGCCTCGGCAACGCCTTCGCCGAAGCCGATATGCTGGATTTCGACCGCCGCGTGCGTGAGGGCCTGGTTGATGAGTTGCCGGCTGGCGATCTATTTGGCTGTGGCGCCGAGGTCGAGTACGTCTGCGAACCCAAGCTCGACGGTTTGGCCGTGAGCCTGCTGTATGTCGCGGGGCAATTGGTGCGCGGCGCCACCCGTGGCGATGGCAGCACGGGCGAGGACATCAGCGCCAATGTGCGCACGGTTCGCAACATTCCGCTCAGGCTGCAGGGCAGTGGCTGGCCCGCGGTGCTGGAGGTGCGCGGCGAGGTGTTTATGGCCAAGGCCGGTTTCGAGGCCCTCAACCTGCGCCAGCTGGAGAGCGGGGCCAAGCCCTTTGCCAACCCGCGCAACGCCGCCGCCGGCAGCCTACGTCAGCTTGATTCGAAAATCACCGCCAGCCGTCCCTTGGCCTTCTGCTGTTACGGCATCGGCCAGGTTGAGGGCGAGCTGCCGGACACCCAGCTGGGCATTCTCCAGGCGCTGCAGACCTGGGGTGTGCCGATTAGCCCTGAGTTGTATCTGGCCCGCGGCATCGAGGCTTGTCAGACCTATTACCAGCGCATCGGTGCCAAGCGCGAAGCTTTGCCTTATGAAATCGACGGCGTGGTGTTCAAGGTCAATAACCTGGCCTGGCAGCGCGAGCTGGGCTTTCGCGCGCGCGAGCCGCGTTGGGCCATCGCCCATAAATTCCCGGCCATGGAAGAGCTGACCGAGCTGCTGGATGTGGAGTTTCAGGTCGGGCGCACGGGTGCGGTGACGCCGGTGGCGCGCTTGAAGCCGGTAAAGGTGGCCGGCGTGATGGTCGCCAATGCCACCTTGCACAACATGGATGAAGTGGCACGTTTGGGCCTGATGATCGGCGACACGCTGATCATTCGCCGCGCCGGCGACGTGATTCCGCAGGTGGTGCAGGTGGTGCTGGAGCGGCGTCCGCTGGATGCGCGAGCGGTAGAGATTCCCGCCAGTTGTCCGGTGTGTGGCTCCCATGTTGAACGCACCCAACTGGTTAAGCGCAGCAAGGGTAAGGAGTCCTTCAGCGCGGGTTCCATCTACCGCTGCGTTGGCCGTCTGGCCTGCCAGGCGCAACTGAAGCAGGCGATCATTCACTTCGTTTCGCGCCGCGCCATGGACATCGATGGCCTCGGCGAGAAGAGTGTCGAGCAACTGGTGGACCTCGGCCTGGTGCAGTCGCCGGCCGACCTCTACCGCTTGCAGTTCGACCAGTTGGTAGGCCTGGAGGGTTTTGCCGAGCTGTCGAGCAATAACCTGCTGGCCGCCATCGACAACAGCCGGAAACCCGAGTTGGCGCGGTTTATTTATGCCCTCGGGATTCCCGATGTGGGTGAGGAAACCGCCAAGGTGCTGGCGCGTTCGCTGGCATCCCTGGAGCGGATCAAGCGCGCGTTGCCCGAAGTGCTGACCTACCTGCCGGACGTAGGGCTGGAAGTGGCCCATGAGATTCATGAGTTCTTCAGTGACGCGCACAACCAGAACGTGATCGAGCAACTGGGGCAGGTGCTGGATATTCAGGGACAGGGCGAGTTGGCCGCCGAGTTTGCCGCCTGCACCACCTTGGCCGGCTTGCTCGACAAACTGCACATTCCGTCCCTCGGTCCTACCGGGGCGAAAACCCTGGCCAGCAAGTTTGCCGAGTCGTTGCCCAAACTACTCGACGCCGATTGGCTGGACCTGCGCCAGACCCTGAGTGAGAAGCCGGCCAATGCCGTGCGCGAGTTTTTCAGCGTAGCCGAACACCGCGAGCGGGCGCTGAAAATCGAAGCGCAGTTGCGCGAGTTCGGCATGCACTGGGAAAGTGAGAAACGCATCGTCGCCGGGCTGCCGCTGGCCGGCCAGACCTGGGTGCTGACCGGTACGCTGGAGCTGATGAGCCGTGATCAGGCCAAGGCCAAGTTGGAAGCATTGGGTGCCAAGGTGGCGGGTTCGGTGTCGGCCAAAACCCATTGCGTGGTTGCTGGGCCGGGCGCGGGCTCGAAGTTGGCCAAGGCCAGTGAGCTTGGGTTGCGAGTGCTGGATGAGGCGGGGTTTGTCGAGCAGTTGCAGGCCCTGGGCGTTACGCCCTGAGCCGTTGGCGCAAGGCGTAAACGTGAGCGCTGCGAACTTAGTTGAGTGCGTCGGTCAGGGCTTTGGCCGGAACAAACTTGACCACGTTCTTGGCGGCGATTTCGATCGCTTTGCCGGTCTGTGGGTTGCGCCCGCTGCGTGCCGGGCGCGCGGTTACTTTCAGCTTGCCGATGCCAGGCAGGGTGATTTCATCGCTGTTTTCCAGGGCGTCGCTGACGATTTCGCTGAGTTGCTCCAGCAGGGCGCGCACTTGCGCCTTGGGTGCGTCGACGGCTTCGGCGAGGTCGCTGATCAGTTGCTCTTTGCTGATGGCCATGGGTGCTGCTCCTTTGCGTGATAAGTCAGGGCGGCACGCTAGCACAGATGCCCGCCCGGCTGAACGAGCAGGCTAGCCCGTGCGACACATCTCACCACCGGCATGCGCACAGCGAAATCCAGCCGCGCGGGCTGTGAACCTGTGCAGGCGTGTGTTGACTGCTTGTAGGGGGGCGTTCGCGAGTCTGAAGTACCTCTGCGCCCGTTGCTGACGGCATAACAGCAACGGGCGGCGGACACTCTAGCTAATCAGGCGACTGAGGTTGGGCAGGATCAAAACCACGGCTGTGGCAAACATGATCATGCCCGCTTGGCGGACTTTCGCGTGGATATGCATGCTGTGCTGCCTTTTATTCTTGTTGCCGTTATTCGTCGGCTGCGCGCAGCTTCGAGCGCACGACGACTTAACAGCTTGGCGTTGACTCAAAAACCATCCCGGCACTGCCCGGCGATGGCGCCTTGCCTTACAAACTCTAGGGGTGGGCTGCGTGAACCTTAGAAGCTTTGGCAGCAAGGACGGGGGAGGCTAAGAGTCGGCGGTTATTCGGGCGCTCCTGGCGCTGAGCTGTAAGCCTCAGGCCAGACGCTTGCATTGACCTTTCCTCCAGGGCTACAGCAGGTCATACCGTTGGTCTGAGCTGAGTGGTCAATGGGCCTGAGCATTTCGGTCATTGAGCC
>DAITLT010000167.1:4825-7267 GCA_036835505.1 Pseudomonas sp. | reverse complement strand
CGATGATCGATGCCTACGGCGCCGACACCTGCCGCCTGTTTATGATGTTCGCCTCGCCGCCCGACATGAGCTGCGAATGGTCGGATGCCGGCATCGAAGGCGCCAGCCGCTTCCTGCGCCGCGTCTGGCGCCTGGCCCACAGCCATGTCAGCGGCGGCATTCCAGACGCCCTGGATGTCGCCGCGCTGGTCGATGAGCAGAAGGCCGTGCGCCGCGCCATCCACCTGGCCATCAAGCAGGCCAGCAATGACGTCGGCCTGCACCACAAGTTCAACACCGCCGTCGCCGCGGTGATGACCCTGATGAACGTGCTGGAAAAAGCACCGACCACCACCGCCCAGGATCGCGCCCTGCTGCAGGAGGGCCTGCAAGCCGTGGTCTTGCTGCTGGCGCCGATCACCCCGCATATCAGCCATGAAATCTGGCAGCGCCTGGGCCACCAGGACCCGATCATCGACGCCCAGTGGCCGCAGGTGGACGAGTCCGCCCTGGTGCAAGACAGCCTGGTGCTGGTGATTCAGGTCAACGGCAAGCTGCGCGGGCAAATCGAAGTGCCCGCCAGTGCCAGCCGCGAAGAGATCGAAGCCGCCGCCCGCAGCAACGAAAACGTACTGCGCTTCACCGATGGCCTGAGCATTCGCAAGGTCATCGTGGTGCCGGGCAAACTGGTTAATATTGTCGCAAGCTGATCATCGCTGGCGCCGCTGCATGCCGCGGCGCCACACGCATTCAAGGGGATAGCACAATGATGAAACGGAATCTGATGGTCCTGGGCCTGGCCACGCTGTTGAGCGCCTGCGGCTTCCAGCTGCGCGGCAGCGGCGACAGCCACTTCGCCCTCACCGAACTGGATGTCAGCGCCCGCAATATGTATGGCGAAACGGTCAAGGACGTGCGCAGCCAACTGCAAAACAGCGGCGTCAAGGTCTCCTCCGGGGCGCCTTATCACCTGATCCTGACCCGCGAAGACAGCCAGCGCCGCAGCGCCAGCTACACCGGCGCGGGCCGCAGCGCGGAAATCGAGCTGACCAACACCCTCGACTACGAAATCCGTGGCGCCAACAACCTGCTGTTGCTGCAAAACCAGCAGGAAGTGCAAAGCGTCTTCGCCCAGGACCAGAGCAACCTCGGCGGCTCCGCCCAGGAAGCCGCCCAGCAAGCCGTCGAGCTGCGTCAGCGCCTGGTACGCAACCTGCTGCAGCACCTGCAGATGATTACCCCGCAGCAACTGGAGCAACTGCAGCAGACCGCCCAGGCCAAGGCCGATGCCGAAGCCAAGGCCGCCGCCGAAGCCGCCGCAGCCGCCCGCGCGGCCGAACAGGCCCAGCCGCAACAGTCGCCCCTGCAACTGCTGCCGCGCGAGTAAGGTTGTCGGGCGGCCCGCGGCCGCCCGCCAGCGTTCTGTCCGATGAAACTCAACCACGCCCAACTCGGCAAGCACCTGCAAGGCGCCCTGGCGCCCGTGTATGTGCTTAGCGGCGACGAACACCTGTTGTGCCAGGAGGCTGCCGACAGCATCCGCGCCAGCGCCCGCGCGCAAGGTTTCAGCGAGCGCGAAGTGTTCGACGTGGACAAGAGCTTCGACTGGGGCCTGCTCTACCAGGCCGGCGCCAGTCTGTCGCTGTTTGCCGAAAAGCGCGTGATCGAACTGCGCATCAACAGTGGCAAACCCGGCGACCAGGGTGCCAGCGCCCTGCTGGAATACCTTAGCCGCCCTCCCGAAGACACCTTGCTGCTGCTCAGCCTGCCCAAGCTCGACAGCAGCACGCAAAAGACCAAATGGGCCAAGGCCCTGATCGACAGCCCCGTCAGCCAGTTCGTGCAGATCTGGCCGGTGGAGGCCGGACAACTGCCGCAGTGGCTGCGCCAGCGCCTGGCCCAGGCCGGCTTAAGCGCCAGCCAGGAAGCCGTGGAACTGATCGCCGCGCGAGTCGAAGGTAACTTGCTGGCCGCCGCCCAGGAGATCGAGAAGCTCAAGCTACTGGCCGTCGACCATCAGGTAGATGCCGGCACCGTACAGGCCGCGGTGGCCGATAGCGCCCGCTTCGATGTGTTCGGCCTGCTTGACGCGGCCCTCAACGGCCAGGCCGCCCACGCCCAGCGCATGCTCGAAGGCCTGCGCGGCGAAGGCGTGGAGGCTCCGGTGGTGCTCTGGGCCCTGGCTCGCGAGCTGCGCCTGCTGGCCGGCATCGCCCAGCAGGTCAACCAGGGCATGGCACTGGACAAGGCCTTCGCCAGCGCCCGCCCGCCGGTCTGGGACAAGCGTCGCCCGCTGCTCAGCAAAGCCCTGCAACGTCATTCGCTCAGCGCCTGCAATCGTCTTCTGCAGGACGCCCAGCGCATCGACGCACAGATCAAGGGCCAAGCCGCCGGCGATGCCTGGAGCGCCCTCAGCCGCCTGGCCCTGCTGCTGGCCGGGCAACGCCTGAGCCTGCCCAGCGA
>DAITLT010000167.1:0-4725 GCA_036835505.1 Pseudomonas sp. | reverse complement strand
CTGCAAACCGCAGCCATCGCCACTTGGAGACTGCCATGGGCAAACCCCGCAACAAAAAGCCAAACCGAGCCAAATCGATCATCAGCCAACCGCTGTTCCGCTGCCGCCAGGAACAACCGGGCAAAGGCAAAGGCAGCTACCGCCGCGAAGCCTCCCACTGGGAGGCTTCTTCGTTTCTACCCCCACACAACCGCGCCTAAGACCTTGGTCGACCGCCAAACCGCACCCCCGACATGTTAAGGTCAGCGCTCTAACGCGAGCCTTTGAGACATGCACATGCTTTACCCATCGCTGCTGCGCTGCACCCTTCTCGGCACCAGCCTGAGCCTGCTGACCGCCTGTGCCGACAACCATGCCGCGAGCCAGGTTGAAGCCCCAACACCTGCCGCATACAACGCCCCGGCCAGCCTGCCCACGACAACCCTCAGCCCCTCAAAAGCGGCCACCTTCGAGCAGCCAACCCAGAGTTTTGCCAGTTGGCAGGCCGCCTTTCGCCAGGAAGCCCTGAGCGCCGGCATCCAGGCCGCGGTGTTCGATGCGGCCTTTGCAGGCGTGAGCCCGGACCCGGCGATCATCCGCGCCGACCGCAGCCAGCCGGAATTCACCCGGCCGGTGTGGGAATACCTCGACAGCGCCCTCTCGGCCGTCCGCGTGCGTCGCGGCCAGGCGTTGCTGGTCGAACACGCCAGCACCCTGCAGGCCATCGAGCAGCGCTACGGCGTCGACCGCCACGCCCTGGTGGCGATCTGGGGCATGGAAAGCAACTTCGGCCAATACATGGGCGACAAGTCGGTGATCGCCGCCCTCGCCACCCTGGCCTACGAGGGCCGCCGCCCGGCGTTTGCCCACGAGCAATTGCTGGCGGCGCTGCGCATCCTCCAGCACGGCGATGTGCAACCCAGCCGCATGCGCGGTTCCTGGGCCGGCGCCATGGGCCAGACCCAGTTTATCCCCAGCACCTACAACCAGTTCGCCGTGGACTTCGACGGCGACGGCCGCCGTGACATCTGGGACAGTTCCGCCGACGCCCTGGCCTCGGCCGCCCATTACCTGCACAAATCCGGCTGGCAGAGCGGCCAGCCCTGGGGCTTTGCCGTAACCCTGGCGAGTGGTTTCGATTACGCCCTGGCCGATGGCGAAACCGTCAGAAGCATCGACCAATGGCGCCAGTTGGGCGTACACACACCGTCTGCCGGCACCGATCAGAGCCGCGCCGTCCTGCTCCTGCCGGCCGGCCACCGCGGCCCGGCCTTCCTCCTGCAGGACAACTTCCGCGCCATCCTCAAATACAACAACTCCAGCGCCTACGGCCTGGCCATCGGCCTGCTCGGCGACACCCTGGCCGGTCGCGCCAGCGCCCCAGCCACCTGGCCGCGCAGTGACCGCCAGCTCGGGCGCAGCGAGCGCATCGAACTGCAGCAACGGCTGGCCAGCAAAGGTTATGCGCCCGGTGCGGCGGACGGCATCATCGGCGCCAACACGCGCAAGGCCGTGCGCGCCTTGCAGCAAAGCCTCGGCCAACCCGCCGACGGCTACCCCAGCCATGAGCTGTTGCAGCAACTCAGATAAGCCCGCACAACGCCGTGTACGCCGTGCGGCAGGCAACGGACTGATCAGTCAGGTGCTGTGATAAACTGCGCGCCGGCCACAAGCCGCCTCGTCCACGGAGCCTCTAGCGGAGCCCAGATTACCGATGTCCGATACCCTCCCGCCGAAAAACGTTGCCAGCGGTGAAAAATTCCGCACCTCTCAAGGCATCACCGCGATCAAGGACGGGCAAAAGCACCGCGCCTCCAGCGAGCCACAAGTGTTCGAACCCAAGCCCAAGTGGCTGCGGGTCAAGGCCCCCGGCGGCAGCCGCTTCGAGGCGGTCAAACACAACGTCGGCGAACATCAGTTGAGTACCGTGTGCAAGGAATCGCACTGCCCGAACATGGCCGAATGCTGGTCCAACGGCACCGCCACCATCATGCTGATGGGCTCGGTATGCACCCGTGCCTGCCGCTTCTGCGCGGTGGATACTGGCAACCCGAACGGCTGGCTGGACCTTGAAGAGCCGCAGAACACCGCCAAGTCGGTGGAGCTGATGGGCCTGCGCTATATCGTGCTGACCTCGGTGGATCGCGACGACCTCGACGACGGCGGCGCCGCCCACTACGCCGCCTGCATTCAGGCGATCAAGCAACGCACCCCGCAGGTGGTGGTGGAAGCCCTGACCCCGGATTTCAACGGCGAGCAACAGGCCATCGAGCGCGTGGTGGATTCCGGCCTTGAGGTGTTTGCCCAGAACGTCGAGACGGTCAAGCGCCTGACCCATGAGGTGCGCGACCCGCGCGCCGGCTACGCCAAGACCCTGGCGGTATTGCAGCATGCCAAGCGCCATCGCCCCGACCTGCTGACCAAGACCAGCCTGATGCTCGGCCTGGGTGAGAGCGACGCAGAAGTCATCGAGACCATGGATGATTTGCGCGCCGTCGGCGTCGACATCCTCACCCTCGGCCAGTACCTGCAACCGACCCGCAATCACCTGCCGGTCAAGCGCTGGGTCAGCCCGGAAGAGTTCAACCGCTTCCGTGACATCGGCCTGCAGAAGGGCTTTATGGAAGTCGCTGCCGGCCCGCTGGTGCGTTCCAGCTACCGCGCCGACAAGGTCTTCGAGAAGAACAACCTGGGCCTGGCCGCACCCGCGCCAGTGCCGGGACAACAGGTCGATAACAACCTGATCCCCACCCTCAATCTGAACTGATTGAAGCGCACAACGCCCGCCCCGGTTACCCCTGGGGCGGGCGTTGTGTTATCCGCCGATAACGCCGCTCAGGCTCTGTTGTTGCCCATAGCCAAGGTGCTTGCACAGTTGCTCGCGCAAGCGCGCGCTGACCTCGTGCATGGCCAGCGGGCCAGCCACCAGGTCGGCCAGTTGGGTCATGCGCAAGCCGGCATAGCCGCACGGGTTGATGCGCTGGAAGGGCTGCAGGTCCATGTCCACATTCAGGGCCAGACCATGGAAGGAGCGGCCATGGCGAATACGCAGGCCCAGGGAGGCGATCTTCGCACCGTCCACATACACCCCCGGCGCATCGGCGCGGGCCTCGGCGCTGACGCCGTAACTGGCCAGCAGGTCGATCAGGCTCTGCTCGATGCGGCTGACCAGCTCTCGCACGCCCAGGCCCAGGCGACGCACATCGACCAGCGGATAAGCCACCAGTTGGCCGGGGCCGTGGTAGGTCACCTGGCCGCCGCGGTCCACCTGCACCACCGGAATCTCCCCCGGCAATAGCACGTGCTCAGCCTTGCCGGCCTGGCCCTGGGTGAATACCGGCGGATGCTGCACCAGCCAGAGTTCGTCGGCGGTGTCGGCCGTGCGCTGGTTGGTGAAGTCCTGCATGGCATGCCAGACCGGCTCATAGGCCTGCAAGCCGAGCTCGCGCACACCGAGGACGGCGGCCATCACCGCCGCAGCCCGAACACGCGCCATTGACTGCCGCGCATCACAGCACCATATGTACGCGGCCGGTGGCGCGCAGGTCGCTGTTGATCGCCTCCAACTGCAGCGGGCCGGTGGCGGTAATCAGCACCTGAAAGGCATGGAAACGCCCACTGCTGCTGTCGCGACGGGTCAGGGTCGAGGCGTCGAAGTCCGCTACATGGCGCTGCATGACTTCAATCACCATCTCGGCAAAGCCCTCGCCGGCATCGCCGATCACCTTGATCGGATAATTCGGGCAGGGGAACTCGATGCGTGGTGGGGGCAGGTCATTGCTATTCATGGGCTACTGGCCTCCTGAGCCATGACCTGGGGCGCCGGGTAGGCACCACCAGGCCGGTAGAGCAACGCGACGGGGCGCGCCCGCCGCCGGGTTAGTTGAACAGAGCGAAGAAGAACAGGCGCACGCTGTCCCAGATGCGGCGCAGCAGGCCGGCTTCTTCCACCGCCTGCAAGGCCACCAGGTTGGCGGTATGCACCACCTTGCCTTCCAGCTTCACCTCGACCTTGCCGATCACCGCACCTTGCTGGATCGGCGCGGTCAGTTGCGGCTCAAAGGTCATGGCTGCTTCCAGACTCTTGGCCTGGCCCTTGGCCACGGTCAGGGTCAGGTCTTCGGCCAGGCCGGCGCCGACTTCACGCTCCAGGCCTTTCCACACTGGCGCCTTGGCCAGCTCGGCACCCTTCTGGTAGAAGGTCTTGGTTTCGAAGAAGCGGAAGCCGTAGGTCAGCAGCTTCTGGGTTTCCGCCGCGCGGGCCGACTCGCTGACGGTGCCGAATACTGCAGTGATCATCCGCGCGCCGTCGCGCACCGCCGAGGACACCAGGCAGTAGCCGGCTTCTTCGGTGTGCCCGGTCTTCAGGCCGTCAACGGTCTTGTCGCGGTACAACAGCAGGTTGCGGTTACCCTGCTTGATGTTGTTCCAGTAGAACTCTTTCTGCGAATAGATGGCGTAGTGGGCCGGGTCTTCGTTGATGATCGCGCGGGCCAGGATCGCCATGTCGTGGGCGCTGGAGTAGTGCTCCGGGTGCGGCAGGCCGGTGGCGTTCATGAAGTGCGAGTTGCTCATGCCCAGGCGCTCGGCGGTCTCGTTCATCATGTCGGCAAAACCATCTTCACTGCCTGCGATGTACTCGGCCAGGGCGATGCTGGCGTCGTTGCCGGACTGGATGATGATGCCGTGCAACAGGTCATCGACCTTCACCTGGCTGTTCAGTGGCAGGAACATGGTCGAGCCACC
>DAITLT010000166.1:0-7278 GCA_036835505.1 Pseudomonas sp. | reverse complement strand
ACCTTGACGCCCATGTTCTCGGCGAACATGGCCATCACCTGCTCGCCTTCGTGCAGGCGCAGCAGGCCGTTGTCGACGAATACGCAGGTCAGCTGGTCGCCAATCGCGCGGTGCAACAAGGCGGCCACCACCGAGGAGTCGACACCGCCGGACAAGCCGAGCAGCACGTTGGCGCTACCGACTTGGGCGCGCACGCTGGCAATTGCATCTTCAACGATATTGGACGGCGTCCACAGTGCGGCACAACCGCAGATCTCCAGCACGAAGCGCGACAGGATGCGCCCGCCCTGCAGGGTGTGGGTCACTTCCGGGTGAAACTGCACGCCGTAGTAGCCGCGGCTGTCGTCGGCCATGGCGGCGATCGGGCAGCTCGGGGTGCTAGCAAGAATATGGAAGCCTTCCGGCAGGCGGGTAACTTTGTCGCCGTGGCTCATCCACACGTCCAGACCCAGTACACCGTCGGTGTCCACGTGGTCTTCGATGCCATCCAGCAGGCGAGCCTTGCCGACCACATCGACGCGGGCATAACCAAACTCGCGCAGGTCGGAACCTTCTACCTTGCCACCCAGCTGCTCGGCCATGGTTTGCATGCCGTAGCAGATACCGAAGACCGGCACACCGAGGTCGAACACCGCCTTCGGCGCGCGCGGGCTGTCGGCTTCATGCACCGACTCCGGGCCACCGGCGAGGATGATGCCGCGCGGTGCGAAGGCACGAATCGCTGCGTCATCCATGTCGAAGGGATGCAGTTCGCAGTACACCCCGATCTCGCGCACACGGCGGGCGATCAGTTGGCTGTACTGGGAACCGAAGTCGAGGATCAGGATGCGGTGGGCATGAATATCGGGGTGGGCCATGGCCATCTCTCGTAGCGGAATTCACAAATGACAAGGGGCTGTCAGATCAGCCCCGTGCTTATTTACTGTTTAAAAATTGATGTGCCGCGTCGCGAGCGCAACAGCGGCACATCAACGTTTTAGCCGACGCGATAGTTCGGCGCTTCCTTAGTAATTTGAACATCGTGTACATGGGACTCGGCCATGCCGGCGCCGGTGATGCGCACGAACTGCGGCTTGCTGCGCATCTCCTCAACAGTTGCGCAACCGGTGTAGCCCATGGAAGCCCGCAAGCCGCCCATCATCTGATGAACGATGGCGCTCATCGCGCCCTTGTACGGCACACGGCCTTCGATACCTTCCGGCACCAGCTTCTCGGCACCGGCCGAAGAGTCCTGGAAGTAACGATCCGAGGAGCCTTGCGACTGCGCCATGGCACCGAGCGAACCCATGCCACGGTAGGCCTTGTAGGAACGGCCCTGGAACAGTTCGACTTCGCCTGGGGCTTCTTCGGTACCGGCCAGCATGGAGCCGATCATCACGGCAGACGCGCCCGCCACGATGGCTTTGGACAGGTCACCGGAGAAGCGGATACCGCCATCGGCGATCAGCGGCACACCGGTGCCGGCCAATGCGGCAGCGACGTTGGCCACGGCGGAGATTTGCGGCACGCCGACACCGGCGACGATACGGGTGGTGCAGATCGAGCCTGGGCCGATACCGACTTTCACGCCGTCAGCGCCGGCGTCAGCCAGGGCCTTGGCCGCTTCGCCAGTGGCGATATTGCCGCCGATGACCTGCACTTGCGGGAAGGTTTGCTTAACCCAACGCACGCGGTCGATCACGCCTTTGGAGTGGCCGTGGGCGGTGTCGACCACCACCACGTCAACCCCGGCTGCAACCAACGCAGCAACCCGGTCGCCCGTGTCGGCACCAGTACCGACGGCTGCACCGACGCGCAGACGACCTTGATCGTCCTTGCTGGCCAGCGGGTAGGCCTTGGCTTTTTCGATGTCGTTAACGGTCATCATGCCTTTCAGGTTGAAGGCGCCGTCGACGATCAGCACGCGCTCGATGCGGTGCTTGTGCAGCAGTTCGCGCACGGTGTCTTTGTCCGCGCCTTCGCCGACCGTCACCAGCCGCTCTTTCGGCGTCATCACGTCACGCACCTGGGCATCCAGGCGGTTTTCAAAACGTACGTCGCGGGAGGTCACGATACCGACCAGGTCGCCCTTGCTCAGCACCGGCACGCCGGAGATGTTGTTCTGCCGGGTCAGTTCAAGCAGGTCACGCACACTGGCGTCAGCGTCGATGCAGATCGGGTCTTTGACCACGCCGGCTTCGAACTTCTTGACCTTGCGCACTTCGGCGGCTTGCTGCTCGATGGTCATGTTCTTGTGGATGATGCCGATGCCACCTTCCTGCGCCATGGCAATCGCCAGACGGGCTTCGGTGACGGTATCCATGGCCGCGGACACCAGCGGAATATTCAGCTCGATGCCACGCGTGAGGCGGGTCTTGAGGCTGACATCCTTGGGTAATACCTCGGAATAACCGGGGATTAGCAGGACATCGTCAAAGGTTAGGGCTTCTTGGCTGATACGCAGCATGCGGGGGCTCCCGGGCGGGAAATTGGAAGCGCGCCATTATACCCACGCAGCCCCCCTGGCTCAATGCAAACTATTGCCAATCGGCCATCACGGCCAAACCGTCAATCAATATCTGACCTGCACCAAGCGCACCGGCTGGCCCAGGCGCTCGGCGAACCGGGCGAGAAAATCCGCCTTGAAGTACGCGCCATCCCAGTTATGGAAGATAAAGCCCAGGTTGGAAAAGCCGCAGGGCTGCAGAAACAGGAAGCCGTTGATGTCATCTTCATGGCCGCATTCAGGGCAGGTGAAGTTATCCGTATGCCCCGGCATCCAGTCTTCCAGGCTGTCGAACAATGCCTCGCCAATCTCGCGCCGACACTCGGGGCAACCCGCCTCACCGAGAAACCCCCGATCCGGGGTAAAGATGCAGCGCTTGGTCATTACCGTCAGGCCATTGATGGACCGACCGAACGGCAACGCCTGCTCGGCCGTGACACCGAACGGCAACTCCAGCACTTGCCGCGCGTCTTCGGCCAGCGCGTAGCCCATGCCATTACCACCCGCCACACAGGTGCTCAGCTGCGGCTCGACGATGCGTTGCTGACTCAACCAACGCAGCACCTTGCGCGCCCGCCCCTCGGGGTCGGGATAGCTGGAGATTTGCGGCACGATAATGCTCTGCTGCTGCAACATGGCGCGCTCCTGGCAGGTAAAAAAGGCTGCGCAGCTTAATGCGCGCAGCGCGGCGGTCAAGCCGCCACGCATTAATAAGCAGCTTAGCGGACAACAACCTTTGGCCGATCCCGCAAAGGCTTTATGATCCCCGCCATGATCAAAGACCCGTTCCAGCGCCTCAACCTCGACCGCGAGATCCTTAGCGTCAGCCAACTCAACGGCCGCGCCCGCGTGCTGCTGGAGGACGTGTTCGCCCAAGTCTGGGTGGAAGGTGAAATCTCCAACCTGGCCAAGCCAGCCTCCGGCCACCTGTACTTCACCCTCAAGGACAGTCAGGCGCAGGTGCGTTGCGCGCTGTTCCGGCAGAACGCCGCACGGGTGCGTCAGGCCCTACGCGACGGCCTGGCGGTCAAGGTGCGCGGCAAGGTCTCGCTGTTCGAGGGCCGTGGCGACTACCAGTTGATTGTCGACAGCGTCGAGCCAGCCGGTGACGGCGCCCTGCGCCTGGCCTTCGAGGCCCTGAAAGACAAGCTCAGCGCCGAAGGCCTGTTCAGCGCCGAGCGCAAACAGGCGCTGCCCGGCCACCCCAAGCGCATCGGCATTATCAGCTCGCCGACTGGCGCGGTGATTCGCGACATCATCAGCGTGTTCCGCCGCCGCGCGCCGCAGGTGCAGCTGACCCTGATTCCCACGCCCGTGCAGGGCCGCGATGCCGGCGTGCAGATCATCCACGCCCTGCAACTGGCTGACCGGCATGGCTTCGATGCACTGATCCTGGCCCGTGGCGGCGGCTCACTGGAAGACCTCTGGTGCTTCAACGAAGAGCCGGTAGCGCGTGCTGTGGCGGCGTGCAAGACGCCGATCATCAGCGCCGTCGGCCATGAAACCGATGTCTCGATCTGCGACTTTGTTGCCGACGTACGCGCCCCCACGCCGTCGGCCGCCGCCGAATTACTGGCCCCGGACATGGGCGATCTGCAGCAGCGCCTGCACAGCCTGCAGCGCCGCTTGGTGCTGCGCATGCAGGATCGTCTGGCCCGCGAGCGCTTGCGTCTGGAAGGCCTCAGCCGCCGCCTGCGTCACCCTGGCGAGCGCCTGCGCCAGCAAGCCCAGCGCCTGGACGACCTGGACATGCGCCTGCGCCGTGCCTTTGAACAGCAGTTCAAAAATCAACAGCAGCGCCTAAGCCACCTGGAGGCGCGCCTCGCCGCCCAGCATCCAGGCCGCAGCCTGGCCTTGCTGCGCCAGCGCCTCGACAGCCTGGCCGAGCGCCTGCCGCGCGCCATGAGCGAAGGCCTCAAACAACGCCGCCTGCGCCTGCAACATCAGATGCACACCCTGCACGCCGTCAGCCCGCTGGCCACCCTTGGCCGCGGCTACAGCATTCTCCTCGACGAGCGCGGCCAGGCCATTCGCCAGGCCGAGCAAACCCGTCCGGGCCAGCGCCTAAAGGCCAAGTTGGCAGAGGGCGAGTTGCAGCTACGGGTTGAAGATAACCACTTAACGCCTGTCACCCTGTCGCTGCTCGATTAACCCCAATGGTGGATGGATAAAGCGTCATCCACCCTACGCCTAAGCCACCCACTTCATTCAGGAACCCACCGCTTGCGCCCGCTGATCGCCCTGCTGCTCTGCCTCGCCCTGCCCGCCCACGCCGAGGGCTTTCTCACCCGCCTGCTCAACCACCCGGTACCGGGCGGCGTCGCAGTGGTCGAACTGGGTACGGGCGCCACTGCGCCCAGCGCGCGCTTTCAGGGTAAACCGGTGCTGGTGGTGAAGGAGGATCAGGCGCGCTGGATCGCTATCGTCGGCCTGCCGCTGACGCTCAAACCCGGCCTACAGCAACTCGACAGTGGTGGCCGCCAGCTGAGTTTCACGGTCGCCAGCAAGCGCTACGCCGAGCAACGCATCACCTTGAAGAACACTCAGATGGTCAACCCGGACACCAGCAACCTCAAACGCATTGAGCGCGAACTGGCCGAGCAGACCCGCGCCTACTAGCAGTTCAGCCCCACCACGCCGAGCAACCTGCTGCTCGACAAACCGGTCAACGGCCCGCTGTCCAGCCGCTTCGGCGTGCGCCGCTTCTTCAATGGCGAAGAGCGCAACCCCCATGCTGGCCTGGACTTTGCCGTGCCCGCCGGCACACCGATCAAGGCCCCAGCCGCCGGCAAGGTGACGCTGATCGGCAACTACTTCTTCAACGGCAATACGGTATTCGTCGACCACGGCCAGGGCTTTATCAGCATGTTCTGTCACCTGTCGAAAACCGAGGTGCGCCTCGGCCAGCAACTGGCCCGCGGCGCCGTACTCGGTCGGGTCGGCGCTACCGGCCGCGCCACCGGCCCGCACATGCACTGGAACATCAGCCTGAACGACGCGCGCGTCGACCCGGCGATTTTTATCGGCGCGTTTGAGCCTTAAGCCGCGCACCGTTAACGAAAAAAACTACCGCGCAAGGCAGCGCACGCCAAAGGCGTTAATGCGCAATAAAAAGTCAACCTGACAGCCATATCGATCACTTCTACCAATTTTCTAGCAAAGCTTGCACGCCACACGCAGCGTTATTACTGTTCACCCATGCACAACGCCAACAGCCTCTTTCTCCGCCGCCAGCACGCCAGCCTCAACTTGGTCAGCGCGCGACTGCGTGGCTGAACGCCGCCCCCAGCATTCCCCCATTTTCTCCGGTTGGCCGCCACCCAGCGGCCCCGCACCCAGGACTCCGCCATGAGCATGTTGAAAGACCCATCAAGCAAGTACCGCGCCTTTACTCCGATCAATATTCCCGATCGCACCTGGCCGTCGCAGACCATCACCCGCGCGCCAATCTGGCTGTCGTCCGACCTGCGCGACGGTAACCAGTCGTTGATCGAGCCGATGGATGCCGAGAAGAAGATGCGCTTCTTCAAGTGCCTGGTGGCCGTGGGCCTGAAGGAAATCGAAGTGGGCTTCCCGTCCGCCTCGCAGACCGATTTCGACTTCGTGCGTGAGCTGATCGAGGGCGGCCACATCCCCGACGACGTGACCATCCAGGTGCTGACCCAGGCCCGCGAAGACCTGATCACCCGCACCTTCGAATCGCTCAAAGGCGCCAAGCAGGCCATCGTTCACTACTACAACGCCACCGCGCCGAGCTTCCGCCGCATCGTCTTCAACCAGGACCAGGCCGGAGTGATCGAGATCGCCGTGAACGCCGCGCAAATCATCCAGCGCCTGGCCGCCCAGCAGCCGGACACCGCCTGGCGCTTCGAGTATTCGCCTGAGGTGTTCAGCTCCACCGAGACCGAGTTCGCCGTCGAGGTGTGCAATGCGGTGATCGGCGTGTTCCAGCCGACGCAGGCAAACAAGCTGATCCTCAATCTGCCGGCCACCATTGAAGCGGCCACGCCGAACATCTACGCCGACCAGATCGAGTGGTTCTGCCGCCATATCGAACGCCGCGACAGCGTGCTGATCAGCCTGCACACCCACAACGACCGTGGCACTGGCGTGGCGGCCACCGAGCTGGGTTTGATGGCCGGCGCCGACCGTGTGGAAGGCTGCCTGTTCGGCAACGGCGAGCGCACCGGCAACGTCGATTTGGTCACTGTGGCGTTGAACCTCTACACCCAGGGCGTCGATCCGCAGCTGGACTTCTCCGACATCGACGCCGTGCGCAAGGTGGTTGAGGAGTGCAACCAGATCCTGGTACACCCGCGCCATCCGTACGTCGGCGACCTGGTGCATACCGCGTTCTCCGGCTCGCACCAGGACGCGATCCGCAAGGGCTTCGCCCAGCAGGACGCCAACGGCCCGTGGGAAGTGCCGTACTTGCCGATCGACCCGGCCGACATCGGCCGCAGCTATGAGGCGGTGATTCGCGTCAACAGCCAGTCCGGCAAGGGCGGTATTGCCTATCTGCTCGAGAGCGAATTTGGCCTGGAGCTTCCGCGTCGGCTGCAGATCGAATTCAGCCAGGTGGTGCAGGGCGTGATGGATGCGACCGGCAAGGAACTGACAGCGCAGGATATTTTTGCGCTGCTTGAAAAGGAATATGGCGTTCAGACTGTCGCCGCCCCCCAGCATCTCGTGATCGAAGAAACGGGCGGAGCCGGCGGCAAGTCGTTCAACATCAAGGCCGATGTGCGAATCGCCGGCACCAGCCATCAGGTTGAAGGCAGGGGCACGGGCCC
>DAITLT010000165.1:0-7285 GCA_036835505.1 Pseudomonas sp. | reverse complement strand
CCGTCAGGCCGCAGGGCGGGCCTATGCGTAGCGATCAGCCGGCGCTTGGCGCGATGGCTGCGTTGACCAGTTCTTGCGCCTCACTCACCAGGCGCTGCAAATGCGCATCACCCAGGAAGCTTTCCGCGTAAATCTTGTAGATATCTTCGGTGCCCGAGGGCCGCGCGGCGAACCAGCCGTTGGCGGTGATCACCTTCAAGCCCCCAATCGCCTCATTGTTGCCCGGCGCATGGCTGAGGATGCTCTGAATCGCCTCGCCCGCCAGTTCGGTGGAGCGCACCTGCTCCGGCGCCAGTTTGCTCAACTGCTTTTTCTGCTCAGGCGTGGCGGCGGCATCGATGCGGGTGGCCACCGGCTCGCCCAGCTCCTGCACCAGTGCCTGATAGCGCTCGCCAGGGTCACGGCCGCTGCGGGCGGTCATCTCGGCGGCCAACAGGGCCGGGATCAGACCGTCCTTGTCGGTGCTCCACACCGAGCCATCACGACGCAGGAAGGAGGCGCCGGCGCTTTCTTCGCCGCCGAAACCCAGGGAGCCATCAAACAAGCCGGCGGCGAAATACTTGAAGCCCACCGGCACTTCATACAAACGCCGACCGAGCTTGTGACTGACCCGGTCGATCAGGCCGCTGCTCACCACAGTCTTGCCAACAGCTGCATCGGCACGCCATTGCGGGCGGTTCTGGTACAGATAATCGATGGCCACCGCCAGGTAGTTGTTCGGCTGCATCAGGCCCATGCTCGGGGTGACGATGCCGTGGCGGTCATGGTCCGGGTCGCAGGCAAAGGCCACCTGATAACGGTCTTTCAGGGCGATCAGGCCGCGCATGGCGTGGGCCGACGACGGGTCCATACGCACCCGGCCATCCCAGTCCAGGCTCATAAAGCGGAAGGTCGGATCGACCTGCTTGTTCACCACGTCCAGGTTCAGCCGGTAGTGCTCGGCAATCGCCGACCAGTAGTTGACCCCGGCGCCACCCAGCGGGTCGACGCCCAGGCGCAGGCCGGAATCGGCAATCGCCTGCATGTCGATGACAGTGCCCAGATCGGCCACATAGCTGTTCAGGTAGTCATGCCGATGGGTGGTGGCAGCTTTCAGGGCCTGGGCGTAGCCGATGCGCTTGACGCCCTGCAGGCCGGCGGCCAGCAGTTCATTTGCACGGTTTTCGATCCAGCGGGTGATGTCGCTGTCGGCCGGGCCACCGTTAGTGGGGTTGTACTTGAAGCCGCCGCTTTGCGGCGGGTTGTGCGACGGGGGGATGACGATGCCATCGGCCAGACCGCGGCTACGGCCACGGTTGTAGCAGAGGATGGCGTGGGAAATCGCCGGGGTCGGGGTGTATTCGTCATCGGCTGCCAGCATCACCTCGACGCCATTGGCCGCCAGTACTTCCAGGGCGCTGGCGCTGGCCGGGGTGGACAGCGCGTGGGTGTCGATACCGAGAAACAACGGGCCGTTGATGTCCTGAGCGTGGCGGTATTCGCAAATCGCCTGGCTGATGGCCAACACATGCCACTCATTGAAGCTCAGGTCAAAGGAGCAACCCCGATGGCCCGAGGTGCCGAACGCCACGCGCTGGCTGCTGATGCTCGGGTCCGGCTGGCCGGTGTAATAGGCGCTGACCAGCAGCGGCACATTGACCAGCATTTCGGGCAAAACCTGGCTACCGGCCAACGGGTGGGTGCTACTCATGTAAAGCTCCATGGGTTGAGTCAGGCGCGCAGTTTAACCATTTCAGGCGCAGGGATAACGCCCTTACAGGAAGAAAATACGCGCCATGGGGCATGCCCAAAGCCCTGTAGGAGCCAGCGTGCTGGCGATTCCGGCGAGACGAGCCGCAGGCAATGGCGCAGCTTAAAAGCTGTCGCCCGGCACCCGCACCCACCCCTCCATCAGCACCCGCGCGCTGCGACTCATGCTTGCCTTGGTCACGCTCCACTCGCCATTGACCTGGCTGGCTTCGGCGCCGACCCGTAAGGTGCCAGAGGGATGGCCAAAGCGTACCGCCGTGCGCGCACCGCCACCGGCCGCCAGATTGACCAAAGTGCCGGGCACCGCCGCCGCCGTGCCGATGGCCACCGCACAGGTGCCCATCATCGCGTGGTGCAGCTTGCCCATGGACAGCGCGCGCACCAGCAGGTCCACCTCGTCCGCCTCGATCTGCTTGCCGCTGGAGGCCTGATAGGACTTGGGCGGGCTGACGAAGGCGATCTTCGGCGTGTGCTGCCGGGTCAATGCCTCTTCAGCCGTCTTGATCAGGCCCATGCGCAGGGCGCCGGCCACGCGGATCTGCTCGAAGCGCGCGAGTTGCTGCGGGTCGCCGTTGATGGCCTCGCGCAGCTCGGTGCCCTGGTAGCCGATGTCCTCGGCATTGACGAACACGGTGGGGATGCCGGCGCTGATCATGGTCGCCTTGAAGGTACCGACACCCGGCACCTCCAGCTCATCGACCAAATTGCCGGTGGGGAACATCGAGCCACCCTCCTCGCCATCGTCGGATGGATCGAGGAATTCCAGCACGATCTCCGCCGCCGGGAAGGTCACCCCATCCAGCTCGAAGTCGCCGGTTTCCTGCACCTGTCCATTGCTGACCGGCACGTGGGCGATGATGGTTTTGTGGATATTGGCCTGCCAGATACGCACCACGCACACCCCGTTGTCGGGGATGCGCGCCGGATCAACCAGCCCGGAGTGGATGGCGAAAGCGCCGGCGGCGGTGGACAGGTTGCCGCAGTTGCCGCTCCAGTCGACGAAGGCCTTGTCGATAGAGACCTGGCCGTAGAGGTAATCGACGTCGTGCTCAGGCACGCTGCTTTTCGCCAGGATCACGCACTTGGAGGTCGAAGAAGTCGCGCCGCCCATGCCATCGATATGCGCGCTATAAGGATCGGGGCTGCCGATTACGCGCATAAACAGCTTGTCACGCGCCGCGCCCGGCACCTGGCAACTGGCTGGCAGGTCCTGCAGGCGGAAGAACACGCCCTTGCTGGTGCCGCCACGCATGTAGGTGGCGGGAATCTTGATCTGAGGTTGCTGAGCCATGATGGGGTCCTGGCTGGGTCAAGGTAGCCCGGATGCAATCCGGGAAGACGAGGGCACCCCGGATTGCATCCGGGCTACAGGCTGGAGCTCCCTCTCCCGAGGGAGAGAGAGTTAGTGGCGGCCTCAGCCGGCGGACGACTCGAGGAAGTCCTGAGCGAAGCGCTGCAGCACGCCGCCGGCCTTGTACACGTGCACTTCGGCGGCGGTATCCAGACGGCAGATCACCGGCACCTTGAGCACCTCACCGTTACGCCGGTTGACCACCAGGGTCAGCTCGCCACGCGGCGCTACATCGCCCTGGATGTCATAGGTCTCGGTGCCGTCCAGACCGAGCGTCAGGCGGGTGGTGCCCGGCTTGAACTCCAGCGGCAGCACGCCCATGCCCACCAGGTTGGTGCGGTGAATGCGTTCGAAGCCTTCAGCCGCGATCACTTCCACGCCAGCCAGGCGCACGCCCTTGGCGGCCCAGTCACGGGAGCTGCCCTGGCCGTAGTCGGCACCGGCGACGATGATCAGGTTCTGCTTGCGGTTCATGTAGGTTTCGATCGCCTCCCACATGCGCATGACCTTGCCTTCCGGCTCGACGCGAGCCAGCGAACCCTTCTTCACCACGCCGTCGACCACGGCCATCTCATTGACCAGCTGCGGGTTGGCGAAGGTGGCGCGCTGGGCGGTCAAATGATCACCCCTATGAGTCGCGTAGGAGTTGAAGTCCTCCTCCGGCAAGCCCATTTTGTGCAGGTACTCGCCGGCAGCCGAGTCCAGCAGGATGGCGTTGGACGGCGACAGGTGGTCGGTGGTGATGTTGTCCGGCAGGATCGCCAGCGGCAGCATGCCCTTGAGCGTGCGCTCACCGGCCAGGGCACCTTCCCAGTACGGTGGACGGCGGATGTAGGTGGACTGCGGGCGCCAGTCGTACAGCGGGCTCTCGGCCTCCGTCACCGTTCCCAGATCAAACATCGGGATATAGATCTGCTTGAACTGCTCCGGTTTCACGCTGGAGGCGACGATGGCGTCGATTTCCTCGTCGCTCGGCCACAGGTCTTTCAGGGTGATCGGCTGGCCATTCGCATCAACGCCCAGCACATCCTGCTCGATGTCGAAACGCACGGTGCCGGCGATGGCGTAGGCCACCACCAGTGGCGGCGAGGCCAGGAAGGCCTGCTTGGCGTAGGGATGGATACGGCCGTCGAAGTTGCGGTTGCCGGAAAGCACGGCGGTGGCATACAGGTCGCGGTCGATGATTTCCTGCTGGATCGCCGGATCCAGCGCACCGGACATGCCGTTACAGGTGGTGCAGGCGTAGGCGACGATGCCGAAGCCGAGCTGCTCCAGCTCCGTCAGCAGGCCAGCGTCTTCCAGGTACAGCTTGGCGACTTTCGAGCCCGGCGCGAACGAGGTCTTGACCCAGGGCTTGCGCAGCAGACCCAGCTGGTTGGCCTTTTTCGCCAAGAGGCCTGCGGCCACCACGTTGCGCGGGTTGGAGGTGTTGGTGCAGCTGGTGATGGCAGCGATGATCACCGCACCATCGGGCAGCAGGCCTTCGGCTTCCTCGGCCTTGGCCGCCGCCAGTTTGGCCTCGTCGGCAATCCCACGCTCATGCAGCGCCGAGGTCGGCAGGCGCTTGTGCGGGTTGCTCGGGCCGGCCATGTTGCGCACCACGCTGGACAGGTCGAACTCCAGCACGCGCTCGTACTCGGCGCTGACCAGCGCATCAGCCCACAGGCCGGTGAGCTTGGCGTAGTTCTCGACCAGCGCCACCTGCTCCGGCTCACGGCCAGTCAGTTTGAGGTAATCGATGGTCTGCTGGTCGATGTAGAACATCGACGCCGTGGCGCCGTATTCCGGGCACATGTTGGAGATGGTGGCGCGGTCGCCGATCGACAGGCTGTCCGCGCCCGCACCGAAGAACTCGACATAGGCGCCGACCACCCGCTCCTTGCGCAGGAACTCGGTGATGGCCAGGACGATGTCGGTGGCAGTGATACCGGGCTGGCGCTTGCCGGTCAGCCGGACACCGACGATATCGGGCAGGCGCATCATCGACGGCAGACCGAGCATCACGGTTTCCGCTTCCAGGCCACCGACGCCAATGGCGATCACGCCAAGGGCATCCACGTGCGGGGTGTGCGAATCGGTGCCCACGCAGGTATCGGGGAAGGCCACGCCACCGCGCGCCTGGATCACCGGGCTCATTTTCTCCAGGTTGATCTGGTGCATGATGCCGTTGCCAGCCGGGATCACATCGACATTTTTAAAGGCAGTCTTGGTCCACTCGATAAAGTGGAAGCGGTCCTCGTTGCGACGCTCTTCCACGGCGCGGTTCTTCTCGAACGCATCCGGATCGAAACCACCGAATTCCACGGCCAGCGAGTGGTCGACGATCAGCTGGGTCGGCACCACCGGGTTGACCTTGGACGGATCACCGCCCTTCTCGGCGATGGCATCACGCAGGCCGGCGAGATCGACCAGTGCGGTCTGGCCGAGAATGTCGTGGCACACCACACGGGCCGGATACCAGGGGAAATCGAGGTCGCGCTTGCGCTCGATCAACTGCTTGAGCGAATCGGTCAAAGCCTCCGGCTCGCAGCGGCGCACCAGTTGCTCGGCCAGCACACGGGAGGTGTACGGCAGCTTGGCGTAGGCGCCGGGGGCGATGGCCTCGATTGCCGCGCGAGTATCGAAGTAATCTAGCGCGGTGCCAGGCAGATTCTTGCGGTACTGGGTGTTCATGTTATTTACGCTCCTTGAGCGGAACGAAAGTCAGGTCTTCCGGGCCAACGTAGTTGGCGCTGGGGCGAATGATCTTGCCGTCGATACGTTGTTCGATGACGTGGCTGGACCAGCCGGCGGTGCGGGCGATGACGAACAACGGCGTGAACATGGCGGTCGGCACGCCCATCATGTGATAGCTGACGGCACTGAACCAATCGAGGTTGGGGAACATCTTCTTGGCTTCCCACATCACGCTTTCCAGGCGCTCGGCGATGTCGAACATCTTGCTGTTGCCCTGCTCGGCACTCAGTTGGCGCGCCACTTCCTTAATCACCTTGTTGCGCGGATCGGCCACGGTGTACACCGGATGGCCGAAGCCAATCACCACTTCTTTCTTCTCAACCCGAGCACGAATGTCGGCCTCGGCTTCATCCGGGCTGTCGTAGCGCTTCTGAATCTCGAAGGCCACTTCATTGGCGCCGCCGTGCTTGGGTCCGCGCAGCGCACCGATGCCACCACAGATGGCGGAGAACATGTCGGAGCCGGTGCCGGCCACCACCCGCGAGGTAAAGGTCGAGGCATTGAACTCATGCTCGGCATACAGAATCAGCGATACGTGCATGGCCCGCACCCAGCTTTCCCGTGGCGCCTGGCCATGCAGCAGATGGAGGAAGTGGCCGCCAATGGAGTCGTCATCGGTTTCCACCTCGATGCGCTTGCCGTTGTGGCTGAAGTGATACCAATACAGCAGCATCGAGCCCAGGGAGGCCATCAACTTGTCGGCGATGTCGCGGGCGCCCGGATGGTTGTGGTCGTCCTTCTCCGGCGCCAGACAACCGAGCACGGACACCCCGGTGCGCATCACATCCATCGGATGGGCGGATGGCGGCAGTTGCTCCAGCGCCGTTTTCAGCGCCGCCGGCAGGCCGCGCAAGGCCTTGAGTTTGGCCTTGTAGCCGGCCAGTTCGGCAATATTGGGCAGCTTGCCATGCACCAGTAGGTGGGCAATTTCTTCAAATTCACAGGTGGTGGCGACATCCAGGATGTCATAGCCACGGTAATGCAGGTCGTTGCCGCTGCGGCCAACGGTACAGAGCGCGGTATTGCCGGCGGCGGTGCCGCTCAGGGCCACGGATTTTTTCGGCTTGAAGCCGGGAGTGGCTTCGGGGCTAGTGCTCATCAGGTGTTCTCCTCATCCAGTGCGGTGGGATGTTTCTTGTTTTTACGCGGGCCGGCGCGACCCGCGATCCGGTTATTTCTTGGCGGCAAACAGCGCGTCGAGGTGCTGTTCGAAGGCGTGGTAGTTGATGCGCTCGTAAAGCTCCATGCGGGTCTGCATGGTGTCGATCACATTCTTCTGGGTGCCGTCGCGGCGCAGGGCGGTGTAGACATTCTCAGCGGCCTTGTTCATGGCACGGAAGGCCGACAGCGGGTAGAGCACCAGGGACACGTCGACGCTGGCCAGCTCTTCGGTGGTGTACAGCGGCGTGGCGCCAAACTCGGTGATGTTGGCCAGGATCGGCGCCTTGA
>DAITLT010000164.1:6765-7292 GCA_036835505.1 Pseudomonas sp. | reverse complement strand
CACTTGGAAACCGAGCCGCAGTGCATCACCAGGCCGGCCCGATCGAAACTCTTCACCGGCTTGGGCGGCTGGTTGCCGAAGTACAGCTCGGCGTACACATCGTCCTCGATCAGCGGCAACTGGTGTTGCTCGAGCAGGGCATAGAGGTCGCGCTTTTTCGCCTCGCTCATGCTCGCGCCGAGCGGGTTCTGCAGATGGCTCATCAGCCAGCAGGCCTTGATCGGCAGCTGTGCCAGGCTGTTGGCCAGGGCCTCCAGATCGATGCCTTCGCGCGGGTGTACGGGAATTTCCACGGCCTTGAGTTGCAGCCGCTCCAGCACCTGCAGGGTGGCGTAGAACGCCGGTGCTTCGATGGCCACCAGGTCGCCCGCTTGGGTCACGCACTGCAGGCACAGGTTCAGCGCCTCCATGGCGCCATTGCTGATCACCAGCTCTTCTGGCGCCAGCAGCACGCCGCTGTTCAGGTAGCGCAAGGCGATTTGCCGGCGCAGGGCGGGGTTGCCCTCGGTCATGTCGGCGATCACCGC
>DAITLT010000164.1:0-6755 GCA_036835505.1 Pseudomonas sp. | reverse complement strand
GCATGGGCCGGCATGGCCCGCAGGCTCTTGCTCATGCAGCGCGCCAGGCGCGGCAGGGGGAACAGTGCCGGGCTGGGGAAGGCCGAGCCGAAGGGCACGGTATGTGGGTCCTTGAGGGAGGCGAGCACGGAGAACACCAGTTCGCTGACATCCACTTCGCGGGTTTGCGCTTCACGGCTGCGCTGTTGCGGCTCGTGCAGCGGCCGTTGCGCCTGGTCGCGGACGAAATAACCGGAGCGTGGGCGGGCGCTGATCAGGCCACGGCTCTCCAGCAGGTAGTAGGCCTCAAACACGGTGGACGGGCTGATGCCATAGGTGCGGCTGGCATGGCGTACCGACGGCACCTTTGCGCCGGGGGCGAGCACGCCACTGCGAATCAGGGCGGCGATTTCCTCGGCAAGCTTCTCGTAGCGCTTCATGCGGTCGCTCGGGACTTTGGCAGGCTCTGTTGCCCGCCACTGTACTGCCTGCGCAGTGTCCAGGCGACCGCCCTCAACGTTGGCGCGGGGCGACAAAGGTGCTCGCGGTGCTGACCGCATCGTCTGGATCATTGCTGTTGCGCAGGTGAAAGCGTAGCGGTTCTGGCGACTGCGCCGCCGGTGCGCCAAGCAGGGCCACGCTGACGGCCAGGTTGCGCATTTCGCCGGCGGCCAATTGCAGCACCTCGGCGCCCTCAAGCCGGAAGCGTGCGCGCTCATCCAGGCTCAGGACATAACGCTGCGGCTGCTGGGTCTTGTTGGTGACTTTCAGGCTGTAGCTGTTCTCGATCTGCCCCTGGCTGTTCTCGCGGAACATGCTGCGGTCCTTGGCCACGTCCAGCGCCACCTCGCTGCGGGTGTTCAGGGCCCAGATCAGTGCGCCGATCATCAGCGCCAGGGTGCCGGCATAACCGAGCAGGCGCGGGCGCAGCACCTGGGTCTTGCCACCGGCCAGGCTGTTTTCGCTGGCGTAACGCACCAGGCCCCGTGGGTAGTGCATTTTGTCCATCACCCTGTCGCAGGCATCAATGCAGGCACCACAACTGATACAGCCCAGTTGCAGGCCGTCGCGGATGTCGATGCCGGTCGGGCAGACCTGCACACACAGGGTGCAGTCGATGCAGTCGCCCAGACCGTCGGCCCGGTAGTCGCGGTCTTTCTTGCGCGCCCCACGGCCTTCGCCGCGGCGGCTGTCATAGGCCACGTTGAGGGTGTTCTGGTCGAACATCACGCTTTGAAAACGCGCATAGGGGCACATGTGCAGGCACACCTGCTCGCGCATCCAGCCGGCGTTGAGGTAAGTCAGTACGCTGAAAAACACCAGCCAGAAGCTGGTGGCGTATTCCAGTTCAAGGCTGAGCAGGGCGCTGCTCAGTTCGCGGATCGGCGTCAGGTAACCGACCAGGGTCAGCGCCGTAGCGCCGCTGAGCAGCAACCACAGGCCGTGCTTGGCGCTGCGCCGCAGCAGCTTGGCGAGGCTCCAGGGCGCGGCGGCCAGCTTGATGCGCTGGTTGCGCTCGCCCTCGATGGTTTTCTCCACCCACATAAACATCCAGGTCCAGATGCTTTGCGGGCAGGTGTAGCCGCACCAGATGCGCCCGGCCAGCACGGTGATAAAGAACAGGCCGAAGGCGGCGATGATCAGGCTGGCCGAGATCAGGACGAAATCCTGCGGCCACAGCGTCAGGGCAAACAGATGGATCTTGCCGCTGCCCAGGTCCCAGAGCAGCGCTTGCTGGCCGTTCCAGTTGAGCCAGGCGCAGGCAAAGAACAGCACGATCAGCAGCCCGGCACCGCCCTGGCGCAGGCTGCGAAACCGTCCGCTGAAACTGCGGGTGTGAATGGTGCCGCCCGCTTGGGCGGGGGTCAGGCGAATGGGGCGCTGCGGATCAATGCTCTCGATGATCCGCGCGGGAATGCGTTCGCTCATGCAGGGGCTCCATCTGGCAGTTGCAGGCGGGATGCATGATCGGCTCTGGCGGCGGGTGAAAACAGACTCAGTTTTTTAAATAAAAAGCAGATCAGATGGGCGGCAGGCGGTCGGTGAGTTACGCGCTAACGGCCCTGTCGAGTGCAGTCGACAGGGCCGTTGTGCTGCCTCAGGTTCAGCCGCGGCGGCTGTTTTCCAGGGCGCGCTCGCTGCCATTTTCGGCCAGTTCGACGCGGTTGTTCAGGCGCAGTTTGCGGCTCTGCTCCAGGGCGCGCTCGCTGCCGTTCTCGGCCAGTTCGATGCGGTTGTTCAGGTGCAGTTTGCGGCTCTGCTCCAGGGCGCGCTCGCTGCCGTTCTCGGCCAGTTCGACGCGGTTGTCCTGTTGCCGCTTGCGGCTCTGTTCCAGGGTGCGTTCACTGCCATTTTCGGCCAGTTGTACGCTTTCATTGGCGTGTAGGTGGTTGGCGCTGATAACGGCCAGCAGGGCCAGGGCTTGGGTCAAACGGCGAGTATTGAGGTGGTTCATGTCGGCTTTCCTTCAGGTCAGTTGCCGTCTCCGGCGTTGAAGTAAGCTTCTCAATTATCACCTTGCTGAAGAATAGATAGAATTGTCAGTGCTTAATTGCAGAAAGTGAAAGTATTCGTGTGCGCGGTGGTGTGCCCTGTCGGCGCCTGGCCGGTCGGTGTGTTGCTGGAGATTCTTCTGCGAACGCTGAGCCCAGTGGCCGACGCACAAGTTGCGGCCACTGGGCAGGTTGGGCTGGGATCAGTCGACGAACAGGTCGGTCATCAGTTTGCCGCTTGGGTCGTAGCGGTAGTGCTCGAAGTCGCTTACGCCTTGTTCGTGCAGCAGTTCTTCGTCGATCAGCAGGCGGCCGCTGATCGTACGCTCGCTGCTGCTGAGGATGGCGTAGGCAGCATCGGCCATGATCGCTGGCAGGCGCGCGGCCTTCATCACGGCCGGACCGCCGGCTTCAAACTCAATGGCGGCGGTGGCGATCACCGTTTTCGGCCACAGCGAATTGACGCTGATGCCGTATTTCTTGAACTCCTCGTGCATGCCCAAGGTAAGCATGCTCATGCCGTATTTGGTGGTGGTGTAGGGGCCGTAGTTGGCGAACCATTTGGGGTCGAGGTTGAGCGGGGGCGACAGGCTGAGGATATGGCCCTGGGATTTCTTCAGGTAGGGCAGCGCGGCCTGGCTGCAGACCATTACCGCGCGGGTGTTGATCTGGAACATCAGGTCGAAGCGCTTGGGCGGCAATTGCTCGACGCCCATCAGCTTGATTGCTCCGGCATTGTTGATCAGCGCATCGATGCTGCCAAAGTGCTCGGCGGCTTTGGCCATGGCCGCCTTCACCGCGTCTTCGTCGCGCACATCCAGTTGTAGGGCCAGGGCTTTGCCGCCGGCAGCTTCGACTTCGGCGGCCACCGAGTAAATGGTGCCGGGCAGCTTGGGATGGGCCTCGGCGCTCTTGGCGGCGATGACGATATTGGCGCCATCGCGGGCGGCGCGCAGAGCGATCTCGCGGCCGATGCCGCGGCTGGCGCCGGTGATAAACAGGGTTTTGCCTTGCAGGGACATGGGCGTGCTCCGTGGCTTGTTATTGTTCGCTTGGGTCATCCGTAGGAGCCAGCTTGCTGGCGATCAGCGTGGTCGGATCGCCAGCAAGCTGGCTCCTACAACATAACGTCCATAGGTGTGTGCCGATGGGTATCGCTGTGCTCAACCCATCCTACTTTTCTGCGCTTAGGCCGGGTCGGCTTCGATCTCCACCAGCAACTGGCGGTTCTTGACCTGCTCGCCCTGGCTGATGCCGATGCGCCGCACGGTGCCGTCGACGCCGGCCTTCATTGGGTGCTCCATCTTCATGGCTTCCAGTACCACCAGCAGTTGGCCCTTGCTGACGCGTTCGCCTTCGCTGACCAATACGTCAACGATGGCGCCGTCCATCGGTGCCTTGACCGCGCCGCTGCTGGCGGCGTTCTGCCCGCCGGCTGGTTCGTGGGTGACGTCGGTGAGTTCCAGGTTGCCGTAATGGCCGTACAACCACAGCTGCTCGCCCTGTTGCTGATAGGCGATACGCCGGCGGATGCCGTCCAGCTCCAGGGTCAGCCAACGGCCATCGCTGGCCAGCAAGGTCAGGCTGACCTGGGTGTCGCCGACCGTGGCCAGCAGGCTCGGCTGACTGCCGGCAACCTGTACCTCGAGGTTGACGCGGTGTTTCTGCTCGCCGTGCTTGAGGGTGAATTGCCACGGCGCACTGCCGGCACTGCGCCAGCCGGCCAGTTCACGTTGGTGGGCGCGGGCATTGGCCGATTGCTGGTAGAGCAGGGCGGCGGCAATGGCCAGCTCGCTGGCCGCCGGGGTTTGTGCCGTCAGGCTCGGGTCGGCATTGAAGTGTTCGGCAATAAATGCGGTGGTGGCGTTGCCGCTGGCAAACTCGGGGTTGGCCAGCAGGTTGGCGAGGAAGCGCTGGTTGCCATTTACGCCCAGCAGCACGCATTCCTCCACGGCGCGCACCAGCTTGCGCCGGGCGTCGTCGCGGGTGGCGCCATAGGCGATGATCTTGGCCAGCATCGGGTCGTAGAACGGGCTGATCTCCTGGCCTTCGACCAGACCGTGGTCGATGCGCACGCCATCCAGCAGCTCCGGTTCCCAGCGCAGTACGCGGCCGGTTTGCGGCAGGAAGTTATGGGCAGCATCTTCGGCGTACAGGCGCACTTCCATGGCGTGGCCGGTCAGGCGGATTTCATCCTGTTGCAGCGGCAGCGGCTGCCCGGCAGCGGCGCGGATCTGCCAGGCCACCAGATCTTGCCCGGTGATCAGCTCAGTGACCGGGTGCTCCACCTGCAGGCGGGTGTTCATTTCCAGAAAGAAGAATTCGCCGCTCTGATCGAGCAGAAACTCCACGGTGCCGGCGCCGACATAGTTGACCGAGGCGGCGGCCTTGACCGCCGCTTCGCCCATGGCTTGGCGCAGTGTTGGCGTCATCACCGGGCAGGGCGCTTCCTCGACCACTTTCTGGTGGCGACGCTGCACCGAGCAGTCGCGCTCACCGAGGTAGACGATGTTGCCCAGCTGGTCGCCGAACACCTGAATTTCCACATGCCGCGGCTTGATCACCGCGCGTTCGAGAATCAGCTCGCCGGAACCGAAGGCGTTCTGCGCCTCGGAGCGGGCGGTGCGGATCTGTTCGGCTAGCTCGCTGGCTTCATGGACTAAACGCATGCCACGGCCACCGCCACCGGCGCTGGCCTTGATCATCAGCGGATAGCCGATACGACCGGCCTCGCGGATCAGGGTCTCTTCATCTTGCGCGGCGCCCTCAAAACCGGGAATGCACGGCACGCCGGCTGCGAGCATGGCGATCTTCGACAGGCGCTTGCTGCCCATCAGGTGGATGGCTTCCACGGTCGGGCCGATAAACACGATGCCGGCCGCTTCACAGGCGCGAGCGAAGTCGGCGTTCTCGGAGAGAAAGCCGTAGCCCGGGTGTATCGCATCGGCACCGGTCTTCTTGGCCGCCGCGATGATGGCGTCGATCACCAGGTACGACTGGTTGACCTGGGCTGGGCCAATGCACACGGCTTCGTCGGCTACGTGTACATGGCGGGCGCCGGCATCGGCCACCGAGTAAACGGCCACGGTGCGGTAGCCCAGTTCCTTGGCGGTACGCATCACTCGGCAGGCAATTTCACCGCGGTTGGCGATCAGAATCTTGTTAAAGGCGGGCATCTGGGTGCTCCTGCTGGCTACGGTCTGTTCGATTGTTGTAGGAGCCAGCTTGCTGGCGATCTTGGTCTGGGCTGATCGCGAACAAGCTCGCTCCTACAGTCTGTGTTCGTCGCTCTACAGCGCCCAGGTTGGTTTGCGTTTTTGCATAAAGGCCAGGGTGCCCTCGGTACCTTCACCGCCGGTTACGGCCGCGGCAAATTGCTCGGCTGCGCGGTCCAGCAACGGGCCGAGGGCTGCGCTTTCGCTGGCCAGCAGCAGGGCTTTGGTCTGTGCGTTGGCGTGCGGTGCGCATTGGCGGATTTGCCCGAGCACCTCGTCCAGACGTTGTTCCAGGCTGCTGCCAGTGCTTTCGCAGTAATGCACCAGGCCCAGGCGCAGGGCCTCGGCACCGTCGAAACGGGCGGCGGTCAGCGCCAGACGCCGGGCCTGGGTCAGGCCGATACGCTTGACCACGAACGGGGCGATCTGCGCCGGCAGAATCCCCAGGGTGGTTTCCGGTAGGCCGAACTTGGCGCCTTGCTCGGCAAGCGCAATGTCCGACACGCAGGCCAGGCCAAAACCACCGCCCAGCACCGCGCCTTCCAGCACCGCCACGACCACCTGCGGCGCCTGTTGGGTTTGTTCGAGCATGGCGCCAAAGGCGCGGTTCAGCTCACGGTAAGCTGCGGGGCCAGTCGCGCGAGCACCGGCCATGTCCTTGATGTCGCCACCGGCGCAGAAGTGCCCATCGGCGCCACGCAGGACGATGGCGCGCACGCTCAGGTCGGTCTGTACGCTGTCGAGTACGGCGCGCAGTTCACCGACCATGGCCAGGCTCATGGCGTTGCGGCTGTCCGGGCGATTGAGGGTGACGTGCAGCACGCCGGCCTCCAGGTTGAGCAGCAAGGTTTCGCAGTTCGGTAGAGCGGACATCCGGTATTCCTCGTACAAAGATGCTGAGCCGTAGGATGGGTTGAGGCGCGCAGCGTCGATACCCATGGGTGCCGGGTTGATGGGTATCGCTGCGCTCAACCCATCCTACGGTCTTGGTGTAGGAGCCAGCTTGCTGGCGATCGCGAATGTGCGGATCGCCAGCAAGCTGGCTCCTACAGGTGATGACTTCAGCCCT
>DAITLT010000163.1:6026-7352 GCA_036835505.1 Pseudomonas sp. | reverse complement strand
CTCGCTCGCAGCGCCATCACGCCCGCCAAATAGGCGCTGCAGGAAACCGGGACGGCTGGCATCCTCGCCCTCACGCAGGGCCAGGGCCTGGCGCTGCAGGCCGCTCAGTTCGCCGAGCAGCACCGGCAACTCGCGCAATTGACTGGAGCGACCTTCCAGTTGTTTGGCAAAGCTCTTCAGCGGCTTGCTGACTTCACGGGGCAGCGGCAGCGCCTGCAATTGCCCGACCAGCGCGCCAAGGGCGGTGGACACCTGGGCCATCCGCTCCTGACGGCGGTGCTCGGAGTCCAGCACGGCCTTCTCCAGGCGCGGGATCAGGCCGGCCAGGCCGCTATCCATGTCGTCGCGACGAAGAATCTCGCGCAGCTCCTGCATGCACTGATCAACCGCCTTGTCGGTGCCTTCGGCCGCCAGGCTGCTGCGCACCAGGCCGCGGCGCAGCAAATCCTCGCGGGCGTCCCAGCGCTTCTCGAGTTGCTCCTGGTCTTCCAGGCTTTGCAGGTATTTGGCTTTCCAGCGCTCGCTATCAGTGCTCATAAATCAGGTCCGCAGAGAGGCGTATTCAGCATAGGCGGCGGCGTGCCACCCAGGGTGGGCGGCAGGCGAATTTCCACCGCCACCGGCAAGTGATCGGAAATCGGCAGGGGCAGCACCCGCACGCGCTCAAGAAGCAGTTCGGGGCTGAGCAGGATATGGTCGAGGCAGCGTTGCGGTTGCCAACTGGGAAAGGTGGCCTCAACTTGCGGCGCCAGCAGACCCAGATCGCGCAACGGCGAATGCTCCAGCAAATCGACGGCATGGGTGTTCATGTCGCCCATCAGCACCACATGCCGGCAGCCCTCGAGCAACTCGCGGATATACGCCAGTTGCCGGGTACGGGTGCGCGGCCCGAGGGCCAGGTGCATCATCACCACCAACAGTGCGTCCGGGCCTTCGCCAAAGCGCAGCAGGATCGCCCCGCGACCACGGGGGCCGGGCAATGGGTGGTCTTCCAGCACTCGCGGATGCAGCCGCGCCAGCACCCCATTGCTGTGCTGGGCGAGGTGACCGAGGTTGCGATTGAGCTGCTGATACCAGTAGGGGAAGCGCCCAAGCAGGGCCAGTTGCTCGACCTGGTTGATAAAGCCCGAGCGCAGGCTGCCGCCGTCGACTTCCTGGAGGGCCACCAGGTCATAGTCGGCGAGCAGCTCGCCGATGCGCTGCAGATTGCCGTTACGCCCCGGATGGGGCAGCAGGTGCTGCCAACCGCGGGTCAGGTAATGGCGGTAATGCTCGGTGCTGATGCCCACCTGGATATTGAAGCTGAGCAGGCGCAAGCGGCCATCG
>DAITLT010000163.1:0-6016 GCA_036835505.1 Pseudomonas sp. | reverse complement strand
CTGGCTCGCTCGTTCCTTGGCGATCAGTTGCTCGGCCACATCCAGGGCCTGCTCCGGGCCACCGGCCGAGCCGATGTCGAAACGGTATTTGCCGTTGACCACCAGCGCCGGGACACCGCTGATCTGGTAGGCCATGCCCAGGCGCTTGGCGTTGGCCACCTGGCCTTTTACGCCGAAGGAGTTGTAGGTTTTCAGGAAGGTGTCTTTATCCACGCCCTGGGTGGCGAGGAACTCGGCCATTTCATCCGGGCTGGCGAGCTTCTTGCCGCCTTTCTGGATGGCTTCGAACACCGCGGCATGCACCTTGGGCTCGACGGCCATGGTCTGCAGGGCGATAAACATTTGCCCGTGCAGGTCCCACACGCCGCCGAACATGGCCGGCACGCGGACAAAGTTGACGTCGTCGGGCAGCTTGGCGACCCACGGGTTGATGGTCGGCTCGAAGTGATAGCAATGCGGGCAGCCGTACCAGAACAACTCCACCACCTCGATCTTGCCAGGCTTGGACACAGCAACGGCGCTGCTCAGCTCCACGTAGTGTTTGCCCGCCTCAATGGTCTCGGCCTGGGCCACACCGAGCAGGCTGGCGCCGGCAAGAACGGCAGAAAGAATCAGGTTGCGCATGCGTAACTCCTAGGAAAAAGGGGATGGTCAAAGACCATGCTTCGACCGAGCGACTGTCGACAGGTTCCGGCATTGTAGCCAGGCGGGCAACGAAAAAGGGTGGCCGAAGCCACCCTTTTTCTGCTGCAACATATGCAACCTAATCCGGACTGCGCCAGCGGCTACAGCCTGATTCGCCAGTCGCAGCGGTTCTGCTGCAACGCGCGGGGCTTAATGCAGACCCTGGATATAGCTCGACAGGGCGGCAATATCCTTGTTGCTCAACTTCTCGGCGATGGCGCGCATGATCTTGGTGTCGCCATCGTTGGTGCGCACGCCTTCACGGAAGTTGGTCAGTTGCAGGGCGACATAGTCGCCATGCTGGCCACCCAGTTGCGGGAAGCCGGCAGGGTCGTTGCCCGAGCCGGTAGGCGAGTGACAGCCGGTGCAGGCCGGCATGCCCTGGTCGAGCTTGCCGCCGCGGAACAGTGCTTCGCCGCTGGCAACCAGCGCCGGGTCAGCCGCGCCGACGCTCATCTTCTGGCTGGCGAAGTAGGCCGCGATGTCCTGCAGGTCCTGCTCGCTCATGTTGTCCAGCATGCCGGTCATCGGCACAACTGGGCGGGCGCCCGACTTGATGTCGCTCATTTGCTTGAGCAGGTAGCGCTCGCCCTGGCCGGCCAGTTTCGGGAAGCTCGGCACCATGCTGTTGCCATCGGCACCGTGGCAAGCGCCACACATAGCAATCTTGCCCTGGCCTGCAGCAGCGTCACCAGCGGCCTGGGCCAAACCGGTGATGCCCAGGGTCAACAACAGACTCACGAGTAGTTTCTTCATCAGCTAATCCAAATACGGCTAAAGGGTTGAGAGATCCAGCGAGCCGATTACCTGCTCATCCATGCAATGGCGTCCTGGAAGTCTTCGGCAGTGCGGCCTAGGCAAATACCGCGGCACGCTATGGCATTGGAACCTTAGGTAGCGTGCTTGAGCAGACCTGCCATGCCTTGTTGCAGGCGTGCTTGCCAAGCCACTGCTGCGGCGCTCTGCGGCACCGTCGACAATTTGCCATTGTGGCAAGCGCGAAAACTGCGCATAACCACGCTTTGCAGATTTTGTAGTCTTTGTGCGCTGAACGAGCGCAAAACAGCGCCTGCAGCGATAAACAATTTATCCATGACCAGCCTCATTCAGGTTGGGAACGTTCCGCGTTCTATCGCGCAGACTGTTTATTCGCTCCCGAGATTTTCACCATAGGGGAAAGCACAAGGCGCACACAAAATCGGCGTCATTATATACTGCAGCCGTGCAAACGGAAACGAAACCGCCCCCTGCGACTCCGAGTCGCACCTGTGGAACCCCTAATGTCAGTCAAGAATCCGATCCTCGGACTGTGCCAACAGTCCCGCTTTCTCATCAGCGCCGCCAAGGTCGACCAGTGTCCGCCGGACGTTGGCCGCGAAGTGGCATTTGCCGGGCGCTCCAACGCCGGCAAATCCAGTGCGCTGAACACGCTGACCCACGCCAGCCTGGCGCGCACCTCGAAAACCCCAGGGCGCACCCAGCTGCTCAACTTCTTTAGCCTGGACGATGATCATCGCCTGGTCGATTTGCCCGGTTACGGCTACGCCAAGGTGCCGATCCCGCTCAAGCTGCACTGGCAGAAACACCTGGAAGCCTACCTGGGCAGCCGCAACAGCCTGGCCGGGCTGATCCTGATGATGGACATTCGCAAACCACTGACCGACTTCGACCAGTTGATGCTCGACTGGGCCGTGGCCAGCCAGATGCCCTTGCATATCCTCCTGACCAAGGCCGACAAGCTGGCCTATGGCGCCGCCAAGACCACTCTGCTCAAGGTCCGCCAGGAGATTCACAAGCGCTGGGGCGACGGCGTGAGCATCCAACTGTTCTCGGCGCCCAAGCGCCAGGGCATCGAAGAGGCCCATCTGGTGCTGGCGCAGTGGCTGGACTTGCTGGATGACGATGCTGAGGTTGCGGACGAAAGCGACGACATCGGCGAATAACAGGCAAAAAAAACCCGAACTTCTTTAGGGAGTAGAAGCTCGGGTTCAACCCTGACGCAGGGAATAACGCCAGGTATCTGCCAACACTAAACACAAGAGCACTGAACGACCTCAACAGCCATTCAGAGACTCTGACGGCGCCAGCGCGGGAAAGTTCAGCCCGGCGCTACACCCGCCCCATCAATGCGCCTCATCCCAATTGGCGCCGACGCCCACCTCGACCAGCAGCGGCACCGCCAACTCGGCGGCCGCGCCCAACAGCTCACGCAACTGCGCGCTAACGGACTCGACCAGATCCTCGCGCACCTCCAGCACCAGTTCGTCGTGAACCTGCAGGATCACTCGCGCATCCACCCCGGACTCACTCAACCAGCGATCAACCATGACCATCGCGCGCTTGATGATGTCGGCCGCCGTGCCCTGCATCGGCGCGTTGATCGCCGTACGTTCGGCGCCTTTGCGCAAGGCGGCGTTCTTCGACTGGATGTCCGGTAGATACAGGCGCCGGCCAAACAGGGTTTCCACATAGCCCTGCGCGCCGGCCTGCTCGCGAGTGCGCTCCATGTAAGCCAATACGCCCGGATAACGTTGGAAGTAGCGGTCGATATAGGCCTGGGCCTGCTTGCGGTCGCAACCGATCTGTTTGGCCAGACCAAAGGCACTCATGCCGTAGATCAGGCCGAAGTTGATCGCCTTGGCGCTACGGCGCTGCTCGGTGCTCACATCCCCCAGCGCGACGCCGAAGACCTCGGCGGCGGTGGCCTTGTGTACGTCGAGGTTATGCCGGAAGGCATACAGCAGACCTTCGTCCTGGGCCAGGTGGGCCATGATGCGCAGCTCGATCTGCGAGTAATCCGCCGCCACCAGTTTGTAGCCGAGCGGCGCGATAAACGCCTGGCGGATGCGTCGGCCTTCGGCGGTACGGATCGGGATGTTCTGCAGGTTCGGGTCACTGGACGACAGCCGCCCGGTGGCCGTGACGGCCTGATGGTAGGAGGTGTGAATGCGTCCGGTGCGCGGATTGATCTGCTCCGGCAGGCGATCGGTGTAAGTGCTTTTCAGCTTGCTCAGGCTGCGGTACTGCATCAGCACCTTGGGCAGCGGGTAATCCTGTTCGGCTAATTCTGCCAGCACCGCTTCGGCGGTCGAGGCCTGGCCCTTGGCCGTCTTGCTCAGCACTGGCAAGCCGAGCTTTTCATAGAGGATAACGCCTAGCTGCTTGGGCGAGCCGAGGTTGAACTCCTCACCGGCGATGGCAAAGGCCTCACGCTCCAGCTGCACCAGCTTGTCGCCCAGCTCAACGCTTTGGATGCCCAGCAACTGCGCATCCACCAACGCGCCCTGACGTTCGATACGCGCCAGCACCGGCACCAGCGGCATCTCGATCTCAGTCAGCACCTTGGCCAGGCTCGGGATGGCTTGCAGTTGCGGCCACAGCGCCTGGTGCAGACGCAGGGTGATGTCGGCATCTTCGGCGGCGTAGGGGCCGGCCAACTCCAGGGCAATCTGGTCGAAGGTCAGTTGCTTGGCGCCCTTGCCGGCAATGTCCTCGAAGGCGATGGTGCGGTAGTCGAGGTACTTGAGGGCCAGGGCGTCCATGTTGTGACGGGTGGCGGTGGAGTCCAGCACGTAGGACTCGAGCATGCTGTCGAAGGCCACGCCCTGCACATTAATGCCGTTGCTTGGGTCGCCGTCGAGGGCGCAGTTGGCCAGCACGTTGATGTCGTACTTGGCGTGCTGACCGACCTTGGCTTTGTGCGGATCTTCCAGCAGCGGCTTGAGCGCCTTGAGCACCGTGTCGCGGTCCAGCTGGGTCGGCACGCCCATATACGAGTGGGTCAGCGGCACATAGGCGGCTTCCCCGGTCTTGACCGCGAACGACACACCGACGATCTGCGCCTGCTGGGCGTCGACACTGGTGGTCTCGGTGTCGAAGGCGATCAGCTCCGCCTGCTGCAGTTTTTCCAGCCAGACGGCAAAACGCGCGGCGTCGAGAATGGTTTCGTAGTGTTCGCTGCGGGCCGGCGCTACAGGCTCAGGTTCGGCGACCTCGGCATCCAGCGCCGACAGCCCAGCAACTGCAGGCGCCACAACCTGCGGCGCACTGGCCGAGGCCTGCAGATCGAACAACCCGCTATCCGCCACCGCCACGGGCGCCTTCACCTGAGCCGGTACACTGCGCTGCAGCTGATCGACCCAGCTCTTGAACTCCAGCTCGCGATACACCTCGATCAGCGCAGGCACATCCACGGCACCCATGTGCAGGTCGTCGATCTGCACCGCCAGCGGCACGTCGAGTTTGATGGTCGCCAGCTCGTAGGACAGGTAGGCCATCTCGCGCTGTTCCAACAGCTTGGCCGGCAAGGTCTTGGCCCCACGGATCGGCAGCTCGGGCACTTTGTCGAGGTTGGCGTAGAGCACATCCAGGCCGCCGCCGACACCGACCAACAGGCCCAGAGCAGTCTTCTCACCAACCCCGGCCACGCCAGGAATGTTGTCAGCCTTGTCGCCCATCAGGGCCAGGTAGTCGATGATCAGCTCGGGGCCGACGCCGAATTTGGTCTTCACCCCCTCGATGTCATAGACGCTGCCGGTCATGGTGTTGACCAGGGTCACCAGCGGGCAGACCAACTGGGCCATGTCCTTATCACCGGTGGAGATCACCACCGGCCGCCCTTCGCCCGCACTTTGCCGGGCCAGGGTGCCGATCACGTCATCGGCCTCCACGCCCTCGATACACAGCAACGGGTAGCCGAGGGCGCGCACGCTGGCGTGCAGCGGTTCGATCTGCACGCGCAATTCATCCGGCATCGGCGGGCGATGGGATTTGTACTCGGCAAACAGCTCGTCGCGAAAGGTCGGCCCCTTGGCATCGAAAACCACCGCAAAGGGACTGTCCGGGTACTGCTTGCGCAGGCTCTTGAGCATGTTCAGCACGCCCTTCACCGCCCCGGAGGGCAAGCCCTTGGAGGTGGTCAGCGGCGGCATGGCGTGAAAGGCGCGGTACAGGTACGAAGAACCGTCCACCAGGATTAAAGGGGCTTGGCTCATGAGCAGGGTCAACCTTCTTCTACGGTCCGGCGCTACAATGGCCAGATCAATGACAATTAATGAGGCAAGGTTACCATGCGTACACTTCACAGCCTGTTACTGGCCAGCCTGTTGGCGCTCAGCCCCCTCGCCGCAATGGCCGAAGACGCCCCGGCGGCCGACCCGGATGTAACCATCCGCCAGGACGGCGACAAGACCATTCAGGAGTTCCGCCAGAACGGCTTCCTGTACGCCATCAAGATCACCCCGAAGAACGGCAAGCCGTACTTTCTGGTGCGTGCTGACGGCAGCGAAGGCAACTTTATCCGCTCCGACCAACCCGACATGCTGATTCCCTC
>DAITLT010000162.1:0-7469 GCA_036835505.1 Pseudomonas sp. | reverse complement strand
CCTGCTCGCCGGCACGGGCCGCCTCAATGGCGGCATTGAGGGCCAGCAGGTTGGTCTGTTCGGCGATCCCGCGGATCACTTCCAGCACCCCGGAAATCTCGTTGCTGTGCTGCTCCAGTTGCTGGATCACCGTCGAGGCCTGCTCCACCTCGTTGGCCAACTGGCTGATGGTGCTGCTGGTCTGGCCAACCAGTTGCTGGCCCTGGCTGGTTTCCGCATCGGCGCGATTGGCCGCGGCGGCGCTGTGCTGGGCGCTGCTGGCCACTTCCTGGACGCTGGCGGCCATCTGGTTGACGGCGGTCGCCACCTGCTCGGTTTCGCCCTGTTGCAACTGGTTGCTGCGCTGGCTGTTGTGCAGTTGCTCGGCCAGCTCAATGGCGTGCTGGCTGAGCTGTTGCGAGGCGTCGCTGATGCGCCCGACCACTGCGCCGGCATCGGCTTCGAGCATGCGCATGGCCAGCTCGATCTGGCCGAACTCGTCGCGCCGGCCGCAATACAGGGTCTGGCTCAGGGGGTTGTCGCCGATTTGTCGGGCCCGTGCCGCCAGGCGTTGCAAGGGCGCCAGTTGCCAGCTCAGCAACAGGCTGCCGAGGCCGCCACCGAGTACCGCCGCCAGCACGCCGGCGGCCGGCGGCATGCCCAGGGTGAGGGCCGTCAGACCAAGGCAGGCCAACCAACTGAGGTTCAGGCTCAGGAGTAGTTTCAGGTGCAGGCTCAGACGTGGCGGGCGCAGGCAGTGCAGGTCGCGTCCGGCCTTGATGTCCGCATACAGGCGCTCGGCGGCGCTGATCTGGGCGGCGCTGGCCTGGGTGCGCACCGATTGATATTCCACCACCCGGCCATCGCGTTGTACCGGGGTGACATAGGCACTGACCGAGTAGTGGTCACCGTTCTTGCAGCGGTTTTTCACCAGGCCCATCCAGCTCTTGCCGGCCTTGAGGGTTTGCCACAGGTGGGCGAAGGCGGCCGGCGGCATGTCCGGATGGCGCACGATATTGTGGTTCTTGCCCAGCAGCTCGGCGGCGCTGAAGCCGCTGATGTCGATGAAGTCCTGGTTGACGTAGCTGACGGCGCCTTTTAGATCGGTGGTGCTGAGGATATTGACGCTGCTGCCGACGTTGACGGCGCGTCCGCTGACGGGAAGGTTGAGCTTCATCACTAACTCCAGATGAGGGTCTTTAAGGCGATCCTGCTATATCGGCATAACGGGCCAATTGTGTAGGCCCATACAACGCTATGCCTTGACGCCATACAAGCCCCCGGCACAAATCCCACTCCCCACTCCCCACTCCCCACTCCCCACTCCCCGCACTGGCACGATTGGCCACGCGCATTGGCGGCCAATGCCACTGTGCGGGGGCAGGCCGTTCACTACTCTGTAACGGGTCAAAACAAGAACAATCGAGACCCACTGATGAATTACGACGAGAGTCAGCAAATCTGGCTGGGCTTGGTCCTGGCGAGCCTGATGTTCGGCGTGGCCCTGGAGCTGCGCCTGAGCCACTTCACCTATGTGCTGCGGCGGCCGCTGCCAGTGTTTACCGGCCTTGCCGCGCAGTGCCTGCTGCTGCCCTGGGCGACGCTGCTGGCCACGCTGCTGCTTGATCTCAAGCCCGGTATCGAGCTGGGCCTGCTGCTGGTGGCCTGCTGTCCCGGCGGCAACCTGTCCAACGTGATCACCCACCTGGCGCGGGGCAACACCGCCCTGTCGGTGAGTGTCACCAGTGTCTCCAGCCTGCTGGCGATCATCACCCTGCCGTTTAACTTCGCCCTGACCGCCAGCCTCAACCCGGATACCGCGGCCTTTCTCAGCGGCCAGATGAGCACCCTGCAGGTCGATGCCAGTGGCATCGTCCAGGGCCTGCTGCTGATGCTGGTGGCGCCACTGCTGATCGGCATGCTGCTGGGCCATCTGGCGCCGCGCTTCACCGCGCGCATCCTGCCGGGATTCAAGCGCTTCACCATGATCGCCTTTATCGGCTTTCTGCTGGTGGCGGTGATCGGTAACCGCCATCTGCTGCTCGACAGCCTCGGTTCGCTGCTGCTGATCGTGGTGCTGCACAACGCCAGCGCCCTGCTGCTGGGCTGGGGCACGGCGCGTGCCTTCGGGCTGGGGGATTTCGACCGCCGGGCACTGACCATCGAGGTCGGCATGCAGAACTCCGGGCTGGCCCTGGGGCTGATCTTCACCCAGTTCGGCGCCCAGCCGGACATGGCCCTGATCGCCGCCCTGTGGGGCACCTGGCACATCGTTTCCGGCCTGCTGCTGGTGGCGTTATGGCGGCGTAACCCGCCGCTCATGCACGCGGAAAAAGAGGAAAAGTCATGCGCATCCTGATCACCGGCGCCGCCGGCTTTCTCGGCCAACAGCTGCTCGCCGATCTGGCGGTGCAGCAGCCCGGCTGGAGCCTGTTTGCCGCCGACATTCGCGAGATTCCCGCCAACCTGCGGCGTGACAATGTGCAGCCGTTGCACCTCGACATCAGCCAGCCGGCGGCGGTGGGCAAGGCCGTGGCCGCATGCCGGCCGGACGCCATCGTCCACCTGGCCTCGGTGGTCAGCCCGCCGCCGGGGATGAGCGAGGCGACCCTGCATGCCATCGACGTGGGCGGCACCCAGGCGCTGATCGAGGCCGCAGCGGCCAATGCTGTCGAGCAATTGATCATCACCAGTTCCGGCGCGGCCTATGGCTACTACCCGGAGAACGCCGAGTGGATCGACGAGCACGATCCCCTGCGCGGCCATAACAAATTTGCCTACGCCAAGCACAAACGCGAGGTCGAGGAGTTGCTGGTGCAGGCGCGCATCGCCTATCCGCGCCTGCGCCAGTTGATCCTGCGCCCCGGCACCATCCTCGGCAAACGGGTCAACAACCAGATCACCGACATGTTCAAGAAACGTGCGGTGCTGGGCATTCAGGGCAGCGACAGCCGCTTCGTGTTTATCTGGGACCAGGACGTGGTGAGCATCATCCGCAAGGGCCTGGAGAAGGGCGCCAGCGGCATCTACAACCTGGCCGGCGACGGCGCCCTGAGCCTGCGCGAGATCGCCCAGATTCTGCGCAAGCCCTACCGGCCGCTGCCGGCCGCGCTGATTCAAGGCGTGCTGCGCGTGCTCAAACCGCTGCGCCTGTCGCAGTACGGCCCCGAGCAGGTGGACTTCCTGCGCTACCGCCCGGTGCTGGCCAACCGCAGGCTCAAGGAAGAATTCGGCTACACCCCGCGCTACACCAGCCGCGAAGCCTTTATTGCCTTTCTCGATGCCCAGGGAGTTAGTCATGCGTAATGCCGTTGTTGCCCTCGCCCTCACGGCCCTGGCCCTGCCCGCCCAGGCGCTGCAGGTGAGCATCCGTGATGCCGCAGGCGCGCCCCTGCCGCTGGCCATGCTCACCCTCAAGGCCGAGCGCCCGCTGCGCGCCGCCGGTGACGACAACGGCTACCCACGCGAGCGCACCGAACAGCGCATCAGCCCGGAGATCACTGCCTTCGCCGGCCCGGATGGCCGCGTGCAGATCGACTACCCCGAAGCCGTGCCGCTGAATCTGCGTGTGCGCGTGCCGGGCTACCAGGACCTGGCCCAGACCGGCGTCAGCGCCGATGCCACCCTCGAACTGCGCCTCACCGCCGAGACCGATCCGGCCGCCCTCGCCGCCCAGCAGCCGGCCAACGCCTGGTTCGCCGCGCTGGATTTCGGCGGTGACGCAGCGCTGAAGAAAACCGCCATGGAGCAGTGCAGCTTCTGCCACCAGCAGGGCAGCTTCTTTATGCGCCGCGAGCGCAGCGCAGAAGAGTGGCAGCAGGTCATGGAACGGATGATCGGCTACGGCGCGCGGCCGTCCAGCGAGCACCAGCCGAAACTCATCGAGGTGTTCCAAAAGGGCTACACCGACCTGCGCCAGCACCCGGAGAAAGTCCTGCGTGCCAAACCCTGGGAACGCCAACTGGCCGGCGCCCAGGTGCGCGAGTGGCCGCTGGGCGACCCGTTCTCGCAGATGCACGACCTGCTGCTGCACAGCAACGGCAAGGTCTATGTCGGCGACAACCTGCAGGACCGTCTGTGGGAGATCGACCCGAAGACCGGCCAGACGGTGGTGTACAAGACCCCGGTGGACGCGGGTGACGAGATCGGCGGGCTGTTCAGCGGCCGCCTGAAGACCTACCCCAAGCTGGAGACCACCGCCGGCATCCACTCCTTCGCCGAATCGCCGAAGGATGGCCACATCTTTATCACCCCGTCGTTGCAGCAGCGCCTGTTCGAATTCGACCCGGTGAGCAAGGTATTCACCACCCACTATTTCGACGATGGCCTGTACCCGCACACGGTGCGCATCGATGCTGACGACAACGTCTGGTTCACTCTGGCGCTGTCCAACCAGGTTGGTCGTTTCGACCGCCAGAGCAAGACCTTCCGCACCTACGGCCTGCCGGCGCGCAGCACCAAGGAGGAAGTCGGCCTGGCGCTCAATGGCGTGGTGCGCAAGCTGATGAACTGGGGCATGCCGATGCACTGGCTGCCGGTGGATCAACGCGTGACCGGCATGCCGCTGCCCTATGGCATCGACGTGGCGCCGGATGGCCGGGTGTGGTTTGCCCGCCTGCATGCCGACTCCATCGGCGTGATCGACCCCAAGACCGACAGCGTGCAGGTCATCGACACGCCGTTCCAGGGCCCGCGCCGCCTGCGTGCCGATGCCGTGGGCGATGTGTGGATCGCCGCCTTCCCCGAGGCCAAGATCGTCCGCTATCGCCCGGCCGACGGCAGCTTCAGCGACTACCCGCTGCCGACCGCGCTGAACGGTGCCGAGACGCCCTACTCGCTCAACGTCGACCGCGCCCGCCAGCAGGTGTGGGTCACCGGCACCGCCTCGGACAGCCTGATGCGTCTGGATATCGCCAGCGGCCAGTGGCGCACCTTCCCGATGCCGCGCAAGGTGACCTTCACTCGCGACATCGAGATCGCCAGCGACGGCAGCGTATTCACCAGCAACGGCGCCTTCCCCAGCTGGCAGATCGAGGACGGCCAGCCGACCCTGATCCAGCTGACGCCGGGCGACTGAGGCAAACGCACCGTTGCCTGGGGGATGCCTGTCGGCATCCATGGTGGGTTACGCCGCTGCGCGGCTAACCCACCCTACGCTTGATCCATACCCGGAGAACACCTTGTCCGCACCCCTGTACAGCCGCTGGGACCTGATCCGTTTCTTCGCCGCCTGCCTGGCCGGTTTTCTCGGCGGCCATCTGACCAACTACGCGGTGATCCTGTTTGCCCAGGATGTCTGGGGCATGGACGCCCTCGCCGGCGCCGGCTTTGCCCTGTGCTTCGGGGTGCCGCTGTTGCTCGGCTGGCCGGCCGGTGCCTGGTGCGATCAGCACTCGCCGCAGCGCATCGCCCAGTTTGCCCACGGCGCCTTTTTCCTGGCCTTGTTGTTGCTGGCGGCGGCCAGCCGCAACCCGGCTTTCGGGGTGCCGCTGTACCTGTTGGGCGCCACCTGCGCCGGGGTCGGCTGGGCCTTGTTGGCACCCGCGCGCATGGCCCTGCTCGGGCGTCTGGCCGGCGCGCGCCAGGCCAAGCTGGCGGTGCTGTTCAACCTGCTGGTGATGCTTGGTTTCGGCCTGGCGCCGCTGCTGCTGGCGCTGGCGCGCAACCTCGGCGGCTGGCCGGCGGTGCATGGCAGCGGCTTAGTGTTGTTCGGCCTGTCGGCGGGTTTGCTGGTGGGCCTGCGGGTGCCGGGTCTGGGCGGCGCCGGCCATGTGCTTGAGCGCGTGCAGCAAGGTTTTGCCTATGTGCGTGCCACGCCCTTGCTGGCCCAGGCGCTGCTGGCGGCGGTGCTGATTTACCTGGCCATGGGGCCGATCCAAGTGATGCTGCCGCGCTTCGCCCAGCAAACCCTGCAGTTGAGCGAGCTGGCCCGCGGCCTGTTTCTCGGCACCCTGGCGCTGGCCTTGTTGCTCGGTGGCGCGCTGTCGTTGTGGCTGGCGCGACGCTTTGGCCAGGGCCGCTGCGTGTTGGTCGCCGCCCTCGGCAGTGGCATCGCCCTCGGCCTATTGGGGCAAACCAGCAGCCTGGGGCTGGCCCTGTTATGCCTGGGGCTGAATGGCATCGGCGCCGGCATCGCCGTCAGTCTGATCGTCGCCCTGCTCCAGCATGAAAGTCAGCCGCAACTGCGCGGCCGGCTGCTGAGCCTCTACACCGTCACCAGTCAGGTGGTGCCGGCGGCCGGTGGCCTGGGTGCCGGCCTGCTGCTGGAGGTGTTGCCCGCCAGCCAGGGCCTGCTGTTCTGTGGTGTCGGCCTGACCCTGCTGTTCGGCCTGGCCGGCTGGCGCCTGGCCCGCTTGCGGGCATACGCCTGAGGTTGGCAATACTTTGCAAAACCTCAATGCTTGAGCGGTTTACTCGGAATTAATAGAGTGCAGCCCGTAACACCGGGCCCCTCTGACGGCTAGCGCCGCCATGTCGGAGTTACAGTTTGTACAACTTCGACTTAGGAGGGGCTCATGGAAGCTCTACAACCGTTTTTTATGGCCGAGTTTCTCGGCACCGCTGGTTGGCTGTTGTTCATCAGCGTAGTCATTGCCTTGCTGAGCTTCGACCTCGGCGTCTTGCATCGCGATAATCACGAAATCGGCGTCAAAGAAAGTCTCTGGCTGTCAGCCGGCTATATCAGCGCCGGCTTGCTGTTCGGCCTGTGGGTGTGGGTGCAGAAAGGCGGTGACGCCGGCATGGACTTCTACACCGGCTTTCTGATCGAAAAATCGTTGTCGATGGACAACGTGTTCCTCATGGCGATGATCTTCAGCTTCCTGGCCATCCCGCGTCAGTACCAGCACAAGGTGCTGTTCTGGGGGATCATGGGCGTGCTGGTATTGCGCGCCATCATGATTGGTCTAGGTGCTGCGCTGATCCACGAGTTCAGCTGGATTCTCTACGTGTTTGGCGTGTTCCTCGCCCTCACCGGGGTGAAGATGCTGTTCTCCAAACTGGATGAGCATCCGAATCTGCAAGACAACTTCCTGGTCAAATGGCTGCGCGGTCATCTACGTGTGACTGATCGCTTGCATGCGCAGCGCTTCTTTGTGCGCCAACCGGATGCCTCGGGCAAGAGCGTGTTGTGGGTGACGCCGCTGTTCCTGGCCCTGATCCTGATCGAGTGTGCCGACCTGGTGTTCGCCATCGACAGCGTGCCGGCGATCTTCGCCATCACCCAGGACCCGTTCATCGTCTACACCTCGAACATCTTCGCCATCCTCGGCCTGCGCGCTCTGTACTTCGCCCTGGCGGCGCTGATCCATCGCTTCGCCTACCTGAAATACGCTCTGGCTCTGGTGTTGGTGTTTATCGGCGCGAAGATTTTCCTGGTCGGCATCATTGGCAAGATTCCTCCGGTTATTTCGCTGAGCGTGACCTTGGGTCTGTTGATCGGTGGCGTACTGCTGTCGCTGTACAAGACGCGTAATCAAGGCCCGCTGCTG
>DAITLT010000161.1:0-7477 GCA_036835505.1 Pseudomonas sp. | reverse complement strand
ATCCGATCCTGAGTGAGTCCGCCCAGGTCGACCAGCAGTCGATCCAACCCTTCCCGCGTTCGCAGAAAGTCTATGTCCAGGGCTCGCGCCCGGACATCCGCGTACCGATGCGCGAGATCAGCCTGGACGTGACCCCCACCGACTTCGGCGGCGAGATCAACGCCCCGGTCATGGTGTATGACACCTCCGGCCCCTACACCGACCCGAGCGTGACCATCGACGTGCGCCAGGGCCTGGGCGATGTGCGTTCGGCCTGGATCGACGACCGTGGCGACACCGAACTGCTCGACGGCCTGTCCTCGCACTTCGGCCAGGAGCGCCTGGTCAATCCCGAGCTGACCAAGATGCGCTTCGCCCACGTGCGCAACCCGCGCCGGGCCAAGGCCGGCAAGAACGTCAGCCAGATGCACTACGCGCGCCAGGGCATCATCACCCCGGAGATGGAATACGTCGCCATCCGCGAAAACCTCAAGCTGCAGGAGGCCCGCGCCGCCGGTTTGCTGGCCGCGCAACATCCTGGGCAGAGCTTCGGCGCTTCGATTCCCAAAGAAATCACCGCCGAGTTCGTCCGTGAAGAAATCGCCCGTGGTAGAGCAATTATTCCGGCGAATATCAACCACGTGGAGCTGGAGCCGATGATCATCGGCCGCAACTTCCTGGTGAAGATCAACGGCAACATCGGCAACTCGGCGCTGGGTTCCTCGATCGAGGAAGAAGTGGCCAAGCTGACCTGGGGCATCCGCTGGGGTTCGGACACGGTGATGGACCTGTCCACCGGCAAGCACATCCACGAAACCCGCGAGTGGATCATCCGCAACTCGCCAGTGCCCATCGGCACCGTGCCGATCTACCAGGCGCTGGAGAAGGTCAATGGCGTCGCCGAAGACCTGACCTGGGAGCTGTTTCGCGACACCCTGATCGAACAGGCCGAGCAGGGCGTCGACTACTTCACCATCCATGCCGGCGTGTTGCTGCGCTATGTGCCGCTGACCGCCAAGCGCGTCACCGGCATCGTTTCCCGTGGCGGTTCGATCATGGCCAAGTGGTGCCTGGCGCACCATAAAGAGAACTTCCTCTACACCCACTTCGACGAAATCTGCCAGATCATGAAGGCCTATGACGTCAGCTTCTCCCTGGGCGATGGCCTGCGTCCGGGCTCGATTGCCGACGCCAACGACGAAGCCCAGTTCGGTGAACTGGAAACCCTCGGCGAGCTGACCAAGATCGCCTGGCAGCACGATGTTCAGGTGATGATCGAAGGCCCAGGCCACGTGCCGATGCAGCTGATCAAGGAGAACATGGACAAGCAGCTGGAGTGCTGCGACGAGGCGCCGTTCTACACCCTCGGCCCGCTGACCACCGACATTGCGCCGGGCTACGACCACATCACCAGCGGCATCGGCGCGGCGATGATCGGCTGGTTCGGCTGCGCCATGCTCTGCTACGTCACGCCCAAGGAACACCTGGGCCTACCGAACAAGGATGACGTCAAGACCGGCATCATCACCTACAAGATCGCCGCCCACGCCGCCGACCTCGCCAAGGGTCATCCGGGCGCGCAGATTCGTGACAATGCGCTCTCCAAGGCGCGCTTCGAATTCCGCTGGAACGACCAGTTCAACTTGGGTCTGGACCCGGACACCGCCCGCAGCTACCACGACGAAACCCTGCCAAAGGATTCGGGCAAGGTCGCGCACTTCTGCTCCATGTGCGGGCCGAAGTTCTGCTCGATGAAAATCACCCAGGAAGTGCGCGTCTACGCCGAAGAACAGCGCATCGCCGCCCTGGAGCTGGATGAGGCCGAGCAGGGCATGCAGGCCAAGGCCGAGGAGTTCAAGGCCCAAGGCAGCGAGCTGTACCACAAGGTCTGAGGTCAACCGCTAGGGCGGGTTTTACACCGATAAAGAAACGGGCCGTGATGGCCCGTTTCTTTATCGGTGAGGTTTGGTTTTGCCGAATTAGCGCAGGTGGGCAGCAATGGTGGGCAAGCTGCGCGTTGTCCACCCTACGTTTAGCTTGCACGTTGAGTTGGGTTATTTGTGATGCGCGTAGGGTGGAAAACTGCGGAGCATTTTCCACCGGGGATAGCAGGCCTTGTTTTAGTCGTAGTAGCCGACTGTTTCTTTCAGCTGTTCTGCGAACCCATAGATTTCATCGAGCGATGTAATCGGATGGCGCGTTTCTGCTTTGTCTTTGTCAAAAATCCCAATGTATTTTTGTCCACGATTAAAGTGCAGGCGGCATACCGGTTTACGATTGTTGTCATCCAGTAAAACGCCGAAGTAGCTCTGTGTATCGCGGTGAACAATACGTTTCGCATCCACCGCAGTACGCACGATAGCCTTAACGATATGGAAGCCTTCAAGCTCGTCCAATGTCGTAATGACGCGATCTTCGGCATCCTCAACTTTCGCTTCTGCGGCAGTGCTCGCGCCAGTATTGGGCACTTCTACGGCATAAGAAGCCACGCTGACGCCACTCATGGCTGACTTCAGACGGTCGTTTACCTGATCGCCGAGAAATTGCACCGTCGCCTTGCGGGTCAGTATTCCAAACTGATCCCGTACCTTCTGAGTGATGATGCCGTCATAGACCTTCGTGGCGAAGAACTTAACGAATTCATCGCTGGGGTTAGCAAACTGGGCGGCGATCTCTTTCTTGATCTGACCGACATATTTCAACTCGCCGGCAGCGCTGATAATCGACTCTACATCGAACGCGGACTTGGTCAGTTTTTGCAGTTCAGGAACTACGTGCTCATCAATGTCGAGCAGGTCTAGCTCTAGAAATGGCTTCTCATCCATCTTGTTAGGCGCGTCTAGGTCGGTGAAGAACTTGTAGACCTGACCGTTGGTGAGAATGGAAATTCGAGCGTTGGTGACGTGAAAATAGCGGAAGAGCTGAGCTGCGTGATTTACGTTCAGTGGCTCACCGATCTTTTTGCACTCGATGAGAATCTGCACCTCGCCGCCTTTCATAATGGCGTAATCGATTTTTTCACCCTTCTTGGTTCCCACGTCGCAGACGTATTCGGGAATCACTTCTGTTGGGTCAAACACGTCATAGCCAAGTACTGCATTGATGAATGGCATCACGAAGGCGTTTTTAGTCGCCTCCTCGGTCTGTATGGACGCGCCTTGTTGGCGAATCTTGGCAGCTAGGGCGTTCAGCTTTTCCAGAAATTCCATGTCCGACTCCTTTGTATAGACGCAATCATCGTAGTGGCTTGCGTCGGAGAAAAACACGGCTGCCCCTAAGTTTGGTGCTAAATCATGCTGCGCAGCCTTAGGTTGAATTGAGCGCTGTGATACCAGCGATGTGGATGCGTTGCAATTGGCCAGCAGCGCGTTTCGCCACACGGTGTAAGCTGCGATCAATGGCACCGCTGATCAGTGCCGGCGCTGGAGCCGGGCTGCGGTGCAGTAGAGAAAGTCGATAGGAGTACGCGATGAATCGCGATGACGACGTTGAAGTGGTGGAGCGCGAGGCCTGCTTTCGCGGCTTCTACCAGTTGGATCGCCTGCATTTGCGCCACCGCCTGTTTGCCGGCGACATGGGCAAGCTGATCAGCCGTGAGCTGTTTGTGCGCCACGATGCGGTCTGTGTGCTGCCCTATGATCCGCAGCGCGATTGTGTGGTGCTGATCGAGCAGTTTCGCGTCGGCGCCCTGGATAAAAGCCTCAACCCGTGGCTGATCGAGCTGGTGGCCGGACTGATCGATAAAGACGAGGAACCTGAAGAAGTGGCGCGCCGCGAGGCGGTAGAAGAGGCCGGCCTGGAGTTGGCCGAGCTGTGGCCGCTGACCCAGTACTACCCGTCGCCGGGCGGCTCCGATGAGCGCGTGCATTTATATGTGGGCCGCTGTGACAGCCGTGGTGCCGGCGGGGTACATGGTCTGGAGGAAGAGGGCGAGGACATTCGCGTGCTGGTCTGGAGCCTCGACGAGGCGCTGGCCGCCCTGGACGACGGACGCATCGACAATGCCGCCAGCATCATCGCCCTGCAGTGGCTGGCGCTTAATCGTGACAAGGTGCGGGAGCGCTGGGCATGACGGCCGTGCGCGAGCGTTACCGGTTGGACCTGATTGAACTGCAGGCCACCTGCGAGGCCAATTACGCGCGCTTGATGCGTCTGTTGCCGGATATGCGCGGGCTGGTTGGCTCGCGCCGCGTGGCCCTGAGTCAGGGTGAGCAGATGCTCGGTGTACTGGCGCTGGAAGTGACCGAGTCCTGCCCATACACCAGTACCTTGCAGGTGCGTCAGGAGCTCAGCCTGCCCTGGTTGCCGCTGCCGCATATGGAGGTGCGCGTCTATCACGATGCGCGCATGGCCGAAGTGGTCGGCGCCGAGAACGCCCGGCGCTTTCGCAGCATTTACACCTACCCGAATGCGGCCATGCACCAGCCCGATGAGAAGACCCAGCTCAATCTGTTTCTCGGCGAATGGCTGGGCCATTGCCTGGCCTGTGGCCATGAGTTGCAGCCGGTGCTGTGAGCGCGCGCCGGGTTGGTCATCCGGGGGTAACAGTCACCTGCTAGGCCGCGGCTGATTATCTGTGACATCTGTCAACTTTTGCGGTTTACCCTGCGCCGTCTGAGCCGCCATAATTCAGAGCATTACGCTCAAGGAGACGGCCTTGCCGAGCGCGCCGCCTGTGGTTGCTGATCTTGCCTCTGACTCTTCGGTCCTGCTGGTGCAGTTGTCCGACAGTCATCTGTTTGCCGCTGCAGACGGCAAACTGCTGGGCATGAATACCCACGATAGCCTGCAGCGGGTGATTGAGCGGGTGCTCGACGAGCAGCCGCAGGTCGATCTGATCCTGGCCAGCGGTGATCTGTCCCAGGACGGCTCCTTGCAGTCCTACCAGCGTTTTCGCCAGCTGCACGAGCAGATCCCGGCGCCGGCGCGCTGGTTTGCCGGTAACCACGACGAGTTGCCCGCGATGCACACGGCCTGCGCCGACAGCGATCTGCTGCAGCCGATTATCGACCTGGGCAACTGGCGCATCATTCTGCTGGACACCTCGATTCCCGGTGCCGTGCCCGGCTACTGCTCGGCCGAGCAACTGGCCTTGCTTGAACAGGCGCTGCAAACCGCCGGCGAGCGCCATGTGCTGGTGAGCTTCCATCATCATCCGGTGTCCATCGGTTGCCGCTGGATGGAGCCGATCGGTATTCGCAACCCCGAGGCGCTGTTTGCCGTGATCGACCGCTATGCGCAGGTGCGCACGCTGCTCTGGGGGCATATCCACCAGGAATTCGACCAACTGCGCAACGGCGTGCGTTTGCTCGCCTCGCCCTCCACCTGCGTGCAGTTCGCGCCGGGTAGCGAAGAGTTTCAGGTCGATCAGGAAGCGCCCGGCTACCGCTGGCTGCGCCTGCATGCCGATGGCCGGCTGGACACCGCAGTGTCACGGGTGGTCGGCATCCACTTTGACGTGGACTACAGCATCAAGGGCTATTGAGCGCCGCTGCGGCTTGCCGCCCGCGCTCTGCACCTTGTAGCCTCCCGGCCATGACCAGCATTCTTTATATCCACGGCTTCAATAGCTCGCCCGCCTCGCGCAAGGCCCAGCAACTGCTGGCGGCCATGCAGCGCATCGGCCTGCAGGCACAGTTGCGCATGCCGGCCCTGCACCATCACCCGCGCCAGGCCATCGCCCAGCTGAATGAGCTGATCGCCGAGCTGGGCCAGCCGGTGCTGGTCGGCAGTTCCCTCGGCGGCTACTATGCGACCCACCTGGCGGCGCGGCACGGGCTCAAGGCCTTGCTGATCAACCCGGCGGTACTGCCCCATCAGCGCTTCGATGGCTACCTGGGCGAGCAGACCAACCATTACACGGGTGAAACCTGGCAGTTGAGCCACGACCACGTCGAGGCCCTGGCCGAGCTGGCGGTGCCGGCACCGCAAGACCCGGCGCAGGTGCAGGTGTGGTTGCAGACCGCCGACGAAATCCTCGATTACCGCGCCGCGGCCCGCTATTACCAGGCCTGCGCGCTGCGTATCCAGGCCGGCGGCGACCACAGTTTTCAGGGCTTTGCCCGCGCTTTGCCGGCGCTGCTGGCCTTTGCCGGGATCGATTCCCGTGCGTGGCGGCAGCACGATTTTTCTGACCTTTAGACACGATAAGAGACCCCATGGCCCAGCAGAACGCCTATAACGCAGACGCCATCGAAGTCCTCTCCGGCCTGGACCCGGTGCGCAAGCGGCCGGGCATGTACACCGACACCAGCCGGCCCAACCACCTGGCCCAGGAAGTCATCGACAACAGCGTCGACGAAGCCCTGGCCGGCCACGCCAGCTCGATCCAGGTGATCCTCCACGAGGACAATTCCCTGGAAGTCATCGACGACGGTCGCGGCATGCCGGTGGATATTCACCCCGAGGAGGGGGTCTCGGGGGTCGAGCTGATCCTCACCAAGCTGCACGCCGGCGGCAAGTTCTCCAACAAGAACTACCAGTTCTCCGGTGGTTTGCACGGTGTTGGCATCTCGGTGGTCAACGCCCTGTCGACCCGCGTCGAAGTGCGCGTGCGCCGCGACGGCAACGAGTACCGCATCACCTTCGCCGATGGCTACAAGGCCAGCGACCTGGAAGTGATCGGCACCGTGGGCAAGCGCAACACCGGCACCAGCGTACATTTCTGGCCAGACGCCAAGTATTTCGACAGCTTCAAGTTCTCCGTCAGCCGCCTCAAGCATGTGCTCAAGGCCAAGGCGGTGTTGTGTCCGGGCCTGTCGGTCAGCTTCGAGGACAAGGCCAGCGGCGAGAAGATCGAGTGGCACTACGAGGACGGCCTGCGCTCCTACCTGGTGGATGCGGTCAGCGAACACCTGCGCCTGCCCGATGAGCCCTTCGTCGGCAGCCTCGCCGGCAATAAAGAGGCGGTGGACTGGGCCCTGCTGTGGCTGCCCGAAGGCGGCGAAAGCGTGCAGGAAAGCTACGTCAACCTGATCCCCACCGCCCAGGGCGGCACCCACGTCAACGGCCTGCGCCAGGGCCTGCTGGATGCCATGCGCGAGTTCTGCGAATTCCGCACCCTGCTGCCGCGCGGGGTCAAGCTGGCTCCGGAAGACGTCTGGGAACGCATCGCCTTCGTCCTCTCGATGAAGATGCAGGAGCCGCAGTTCTCCGGGCAGACCAAGGAGCGCCTGTCGTCCCGTGAGGCCTCGGCGTTTGTTTCCGGCGTGGTCAAAGATGCCTTTAGCCTGTGGCTCAACGCCAACCCGGAGCTGGGTTTGCAGCTGGCCGAACTGGCCATCAACAACGCCGGTCGGCGCCTGAAAGCCGGCAAGAAGGTCGAGCGCAAACGCGTCACCCAGGGCCCGGCGCTGCCGGGCAAACTGGCCGACTGCGCGGGTCAGGAGCCGATGCGCGCCGAGCTGTTTCTGGTCGAAGGTGATTCCGCCGGCGGTTCGGCCAAGCAGGCGCGCGACAAGGAGTTTCAAGCGATCCTGCCGTTGCGCGGCAAGATTCT
>DAITLT010000160.1:0-7517 GCA_036835505.1 Pseudomonas sp. | reverse complement strand
GGTCTGGTAGCACACCGACTGCAGGCCGGCGGTGACGATTTCCTTGATCCCGGTATCGCGGGTCAAACCGAAGATCGCCCCGCGCGCTTTCGGGTCCCAGTAGGGGGCGCCGAGGCCAGTGAAGGCCGGCACCAGGTACACGCCGCAGGCATCGCCGGTCTGCTCGGCCATGGCCTCGCTGTCGCGGGCGTGGCTGATCAGCTTGATGCCGTCGCGCAGCCACTGCACGGCCGCGCCGGCAACAAAGATGCTGCCCTCCACCGCGTAACTGACCTGGCCATTCAGCCGATAGGCGACGGTGGTCAGCAAGCGGTGCTGGGAGGTTACCGGCGTGGCGCCGGTGTTCTGGATCATAAAGCAGCCGGTGCCGTAGGTACTCTTGACCATGCCGGGGCTAAAGCAGGCCTGGCCGATCAGCGCCGCCTGCTGGTCGCCGGCCATGCCCAGCACCGGAATGCTCGCGCCCAGCAGTTCGGCCTGGGTGTGGCCGAAGTCGGCGGCGCAATCGAGCACCTCCGGCAGCAGGCTGCGGGGGATGTCGAACAGCGCCAGCAACTCGTCATCCCACTGCTGGCTGTGGATATTGAACAGCAGGGTACGCGAGGCGTTGCTGGCATCGGTCTTGTGCGATTGGCCACCCGTCAGGCGCCAGAGCAGGAAGCTGTCCACCGTGCCAAAGCGCAGTTCGCCACGCTCGGCGCGCTCACGGGCGCCGGGCACCTGCTGGAGAATCCAGCGCAGTTTGGTGGCGGAAAAATACGGATCGATCAGCAGCCCGGTCTTGGCAGCCACCGCAGCCTCATGGCCGGCGGCTTTCAGCTCGGCGCAATAGTCGGCGGTGCGCCGGTCCTGCCAGACGATGGCCGGATGGATCGGCGTGCCCGTCTGCGCATCCCACACCAGGGTGGTTTCGCGCTGGTTGGTGATGCCGATGGCGGCCACCTGCTCGGCCTGCAAGCCGCCGCTGCTGAGGGCCTCGCGGCAGACCTTAAGGGTGCTCAGCCACAGCTCCTCGCCATCGTGCTCGACCCAGCCATCCTGGGGGAAATACTGCTTGAACTCCTGCTGCGCGCTGGCCACCGGCAGGCCCTGGGCGCTGAACACGATGGCCCGGCTGCTGGTAGTGCCCTGGTCAATGGCGAGAAGGTAATGAGCCATAAAATCCGTCCTGTTGTTGTTCTTCTGAGTTCAGCAATAAAACCCGCCGCGAGCTACTCGCGACCTATATCGGCAAACCGCGCCTGGGTGTGTTCGGCCAGGGTGGCGGCGCTTAGTTCTACTTCCAGGCCACGGCGTCCGGCGCTGACAAAAATGCTTGCGTGCAGCTGCGCCGAGGCGTCGATAAAGGTGCGCAGGCGCTTCTTCTGCCCCAGCGGGCTGATTCCACCGAGCAGATAGCCGGTGCTGCGCTGCGCCGCCTGGGGGGCGGCCATCTCGGCCTTCTTTACCCCGGCGGCCTGGGCCAGGGCCTTGAGGTCAAGGCTGCCGGCCACCGGCACCACCGCCACCAGCAATTCGCCCTTCTCGCTGGCGGCGAGCAGGGTCTTGAACACCCGCTCAGGCGGCAGCTGCAGTTTTTCCGCGGCTTCCAGGCCATAGGATGCGGCCTTGGGGTCGTGTGTGTAGCTGTGTACCTGATGCGGCGCACGGGCTTTTTTCAATAGATCGATGGCTGGCGTCATGTTCGATAACGAAAATAGAGAAAAAGTGCGCGTACATTAACGGAAAAAACCGCCGGGAGCAGTTTTTAACGTCGCGCAGCGACGGCCCGCAGGGTGACCGCCATGGATGGCAGGCCATAGAATTCGTCCATGACAGCTCCCACGCGCTCGGCCCAACGTAACCCTTGCCGCGACGCTGCGCCACACTGGCCGTTATACTGCGGCCCATTTCCAGGGAGTTCCCATGAGCCTAGCCCCGCGCCAACAAAGCATCCTCGAGCGTGCCCGCGAACAAGGTTATGTGAGCATTGACGAGCTGGCCCAGGCCTTTGCCGTGACCCCGCAGACCATCCGCCGCGACATCAACCAACTGGCCGACCAGGGTTTGCTGCGGCGCACCCACGGCGGTGCGGCCAGCGTCGGCTCAAGCATCCAGAACACCGCCTACGCCATGCGCGCCGGGCTGATGCGCGACGAAAAGCAGCGCATCGCCGAGGCCATTGCCGCACAGATCCCCGACCACGCCTCGCTGTTTATCAATATCGGCACCACCACCGAGGCCATCGCCCGCGCCCTGCTCAACCACAGCGGCCTGAAGATCATCACCAACAACCTGCACGTGGCCGCCCTGCTCAGCGCCAAGGCCGACTTCGAAGTGCTGCTGGCCGGCGGCACGGTGCGCAGCGACGGCGGCGTGGTCGGCCAGGCGGCGGTGGATTTTATCCGCCAGTTCAAGGTCGACTACGCCCTGGTGGGCATCAGCGGTATCGACGAGGACGGCAGCCTGCTGGACTTCGATTACCAGGAAGTGCGCGTCTCCCAGGCCATCATCGACAACGCCCGCCAGGTGTTCCTGGCCGCCGACTCGAGCAAGTTCGGCCGCAATGCCGTGGTGCGCCTGGGCCCCATCAGCCTGGTCGACAAGGTGTTCAGCGACCACGCCCCCAGCGCAGCCATCAGCCGCCTGCTGCACGAGCAGAAGATCCAGCTCGAACTGCACTGAGCCAGCACCCGCCTTCTAAACTGAACTGACCACCCGGCGCGCCAGCGCAAATCGGGGTGGTCAGGCTGCGCGCTTTCGTCTAGCATATTTTCGAAAGTGAACATCCAGCGTTCGAATTTGACTAACGGTGCCGCCATGACCACAGCTTCAGCAAGCTCCGACCCTCTCGCCGAAGTCTATGACCTGGCCGTTATCGGCGGCGGCATCAATGGTACGGGGATCGCCGCCGACGCCGCCGGGCGCGGTCTGTCGGTGTTCCTTTGCGAAAAGGACGACCTGGCCCAGCACACCTCCTCGGCCAGCAGCAAACTGATCCACGGCGGCCTGCGCTACCTCGAGCATTATGAGTTTCGCCTGGTGCGCGAAGCCCTGGCCGAGCGCGAAGTGTTGCTGGCCAAGGCGCCGCATATCGTCAAGCCGCTGCGCTTTGTCCTGCCGCACCGCCCGCACCTGCGCCCGGCCTGGATGATCCGCGCCGGCCTGTTTCTCTACGACCACCTCGGCAAGCGGGAAAAGCTGCCCGGCTCACGCGGCCTGCGCTTCGGCGCCGGCAGCCCACTGAAGGCCGAGATCAGTCGCGGTTTCGAATACTCCGACTGCTGGGTCGACGATGCGCGCCTGGTGGTGCTCAACGCCATGGCCGTGCGCGAACACGGTGGTCATGTCCACACCCGCACCCGCTGTGTCAGCGCGCGGCGCAGCAAGGGCCTCTGGCATCTGCATCTGGAGCGCAACGACGGCAGCCGCTATTCGATCCGCGCCCGCGCCCTGGTGAATGCCGCCGGGCCCTGGGTGGCACGCTTTATCCAGGACGACCTCAAGCAGCAGTCGCCCTACGGCATCCGCCTGATCCAGGGCAGCCATCTAGTCGTGCCGCGCCTGTTCGATGGCGAGCAGGCCTACATCCTGCAGAACGAGGATGGCCGCATCGTCTTCGCCATTCCCTATCTGCAGCGTTTCACCCTGATCGGCACCACCGACCGCGAATACCAGGGCGACCCGGCCCAGGTGAAAATCACCGACGGAGAAATCGACTACCTGCTGGCCGTGGTCAATGCCCACTTCAAGCAACAAGTCACCCGCAGCGACATCCTGCACAGCTACGCCGGCGTGCGCCCGCTGTGCGATGACGAGTCGGATCAGCCCTCGGCCATCACCCGCGACTACACCCTGGCACTGTCCGGCCAACCCGGTGAGGCGCCGTTGCTGTCGGTGTTCGGCGGCAAGCTGACCACCTACCGCAAGCTGGCCGAATCGGCGCTCAGCCAGTTGGTCGGGTATTTCCCCAAATGCCAAGGCAGCTGGACCGCCAGTGCGCCGCTGCCCGGCGGCGAGCAGATGAGCAGCGCCAGTGAGCTCAGCGAGCGCCTTTGCCAGCAGTTTGGCTGGCTGCCGCAGAGCCTGGCCGAGCGCTGGGCCAGCAGTTATGGCAGCCGCACCTGGCGATTGCTGGATGGGGTCAGTCACCTCGGCGCCCTGGGCGAGCACCTGGGCGCCGGTCTGTATACCCGCGAAGTGGATTACCTGTGCCGCGAAGAGTGGGCGCAGAGCAGCGCTGATATCCTCTGGCGGCGCAGCAAACTCGGCCTGTTTATGACCCCAGGTCAGCAAGCCAAGCTTGAGCACTACCTGCAGACCCGCAGCACCTCAGGCGCCAACGCCGCCTGAGCAGACCGGCAGCGCAGCAATCCCCAGCAGCGCGCCGATTAAAGCAGCGCCTGGCGCAGCAGCCAGGCCAACCCCAGGGCGCCCAGCAGGCAGGTGATGCCGCCCAGCACGGCCTGCCAGTAAAACTGTCGCGCCAACTGGTCTTCGCCGTGACTGGAGAGGATAAAGGGCTGCGCCTGGGCCGGCTTGCACAGTTCGTGGCGGGCGGGCTGCAGGCTGACCTGGCGCTGGCGATCCTCGGCCTCCAGTTGGGCGGCCAGGCGCACCCGCTGCCACTCCTGCTCATCCAGTTGCTGATTGCCATCACGGTCGAAACGCTCGAGCAACTGCCCATAGTCGGCCTTCCACTCACGAATCACCGCGCCCTGGGCCGCATTCAAATCCAGGCCCTGCTGGCCGCCGCCACGGGTGTGGAAATCGCCGATGGCATACAAGGGTTCGCCCGCGTGCAGACGTTCTTCGGTATAGCGGTATTGCTTGCCGCTAGAGAACCAATCGAACAACCCACCTCCGCCCATCGTCAGTGGTGCTTGGTCGCTCTGCCAGACCTGCCGGGTCGCCGGACGAACCTCGGCGCCCTGCGGATGCACCCAGCACTCACCCGTGCCATCGGCCAGCAACAGTGGCGCCGCGCTGCTGCCGCTCTCCACCACCCGCCAGCTACTGCGCTTGTCGCTGGCGCTGTATTCCTCGATCTTGAAGCGCCACCACAGGCAAGGCGTATTGCTTAGCGGGGCGAGCAAGGGCGCCGCGCCAGCCTGCAACACGCCGTACAACTCGACATAGCCCTGAGCCGCCGAGCGAATTTTCGAAGTCGGGGTATCCAGCAGGTAGCGCGCTTGCACCATGCGCCGCACGGCCCACCAGCCACCGCCCAGGCAAGCGCTGGCACTGACGACCAGGGCCACAACCAGCCCATCGATTTGCATGCCTTAGCTAAACAGCGACTTGAGGTCGACGTCGGCCTTCTCGGCCTCGCTGAACTGCAGCAACTCGGCGGCCTTGAAGCCGCAGCGGCTGGCGATCAGCACGTCGGGGAACTGCTCGATGCGCACGTTGTTGAGATTGACCGCCTCGTTGTACAGCTCTCGGCGATCGGCGATGCCGTTTTCCAGGCCGCTGATGCGTTGCTGCAGGTGCTGGAAACTCTCGTTGGCCTTCAACTGCGGGTAGTTTTCCGCCAGCGCAAACAACTGGCCCAGGCCCGCCCGCAGCCCACTTTCGGCCTGCCCCAGGGCGCCGACATCGGCCTTGTCGCGGGCGCTGGCCACCGCATTGCGCGCCGCGATCACCGCCTCCAGGGTGTTGCGCTCATGCTGCATGTACTGCTTGCAGGTCTCCACCAGCTTGGGCAGTTCTTCATGGCGCTGGCGCAGCAGCACATCGATATTGGCCCAGGCCTTGCTCACCCCATGCTTGAGGCGCACCAGACCGTTATACAGATTGATCAGGTAGGCCAGCAGCAAGAACAACAGGACAATCAGAGCAACGGCGGTCAGGCTCATACAGGGGTCTCCAGAAAACCGGGGGAATGACGCAATGCCGTTCACTTAAGCCAAGTGAACGGCATTTTTGTAGCCCGGATGAAATCCGGGGAGGCTCGTTGACGTGCGCATTCGCCCCCGGATTTCATCCGGGCTACCGCTGTGGCGCCTTAAACGAACAACATTGCAGTAATGACGGGCGGATTCTAACCACAGTCAAGCCGCCGCGCTGAGGTCCAGTCAGGCAAATGTCAGCGAAGGCTCATCTGTATCAAAATGCAAATCCTTCGCATTACGTTATGGTTTCAGCTACTATCGCCGCGTCATCTTCATTGCCGCAAAGGACTTCGCCATGCCCCGTATGCCCCTGGCCAGCGCCAGCCTGCTCGCCATCGCCATCACTCTCGCCGGTTGTGGCGAAGACCAAGCCACTGCGCCTGCGGCCACGGCGCCCGTAGCCAGCAGCACCAGCGCGCTCGACCCCGTCGCCGGCAAGGCCGTGGTTGGCCATTACGCCAGCCTCGCCGCTGCGGTATTCAACGATGCCGCCAGCACCGGCAAGGCCCTGCAGAGCGCCGTTGACGCCTTGCTGGCCGCGCCCAGCGAAGCCACCCTCAGCGCCGCCCGCAGCGCCTGGCTGGCTGCTCGCGTGCCTTATATGCAAAGTGAAGTGTTCCGCTTCGGCAACGCCGTGGTCGACGACTGGGAAGGTCAGCTCAACGCCTGGCCCCTGGACGAGGGCCTGATCGACTACGTGGCCAGCAACTACCCGCACGCCCTGGGCAACCCCGGCGCCACCGCCAATATCATCGCCAACCAGCAGATCCAGGTGGGTGAAGACCAGCTCGATGCCAGCGCCATCACCCCCGAGCTGTTGGCCAGCCTGAATGAACTGGGCGGCTCCGAAGCCAACGTCGCCACCGGCTACCACGCCATCGAATTCCTCCTGTGGGGCCAGGATCTCAACGGCAGCAACCCAGGTGCCGGCCAGCGCCCGGCCAGCGATTTCATTCAGGGTGACGGTTGCACCGGCGGCCACTGCGACCGCCGCGCCAGCTACCTGAAAGCCGCCACCACCCTGCTGATCAGCGACCTCGACTACATGGCCGGGCAATGGCAAGCCGGCGTGGCCGACAACTACCGCGCCAAGCTGGAAGCCGAGCCGGCCGAAAATGGCCTGCGCAAGATGCTCTTCGGCATGGGCAGCCTGTCCCTCGGTGAGCTGGCCGGCGAACGCATGAAGGTCGCCCTGGAAGCCAACTCGACTGAAGACGAGCACGACTGCTTCAGCGACAACACCCACAACTCGCACTTCTACAACGCCAAGGGCATTCGCAACGTCTACCTCGGCGAGTACAAGAAGGTTGACGGCAGCACCCTGACCGGCCCAAGCCTGTCTGAGCTGGTGGCCAAGGCCGATGCCCAGGCCGACAGCAGCCTGAAAGCCGACCTGCAAGCCAGCGAAAGCAAGCTGCAGGCCCTGGTCGACAGCGCCGAGAAAAACCACGTGCATTTCGACCAACTGATTGCCGCCGACAACAAGGCCGGCCAGCAAATCATCCGCGACGCCATCGCCGCCCTGGTCACCCAGACCGCGGCGATCGAGCAGGCCGCCAACAAACTGGGGATCAGCGACCTCAACCCGGACACCGCTGACCACCGGTTCTAAAACCGCCGCGGCACAGCCAACGGGCGCCGACT
>DAITLT010000159.1:0-7539 GCA_036835505.1 Pseudomonas sp. | reverse complement strand
CAGTTGTTGTGGAACATAAAGCCGCTGATCTTATCCATCACCCCGGCAATCTTTTCCGCGTCCCACTCGCCCAGGCGGCTGAACGGACGGGCCGGGTCGGCCAGCAGATAGTCGGAGCTGCTCACCTGCGGATTGACCCGCAGACCGCGCACGGCATCCTTGCAGGGCTCGGCAAAACGCTCAAGCTGACCGATGGAGTTGAAGATCACCTTGTCGCTATTGGCCAGCATTTCGTCGATTTCATCATCGGCCCAGGCCACGCTGTAGGCGTGGGTTTCCCCGGCGAACTTCTGCCGCCCCAGCTTCAGCTCGTACAGCGAGCTGGAGGTGGTGCCGTCCATGTACTGCTCCATCAGGTCAAACACCGACCAGGTGGCAAAGCACTTGAGGGCCAGCAACGCCTTGGCGCCGGACTGCTCACGCACGTAGGCGATCTTCTGCAGATTGACCAGCAGCTTCTGCTTGTCGATGAGGTAGTACGGCGTCTTGATCATCTGGATGCCCCTGCAACGTCGGCCGACAGGCAATCGACTACGCCGACTGCCCCTTAAAAAGTGGAGGCGAATTGTGCCGGCAACCGACCCATACCGAAAGGGCAACGGGGATATTTCGTCGGCCTGGCGACCGCAGGCGACGCCAAATCACAGGGCTAAATACAATTTGCAGTGCAGCGTAATCGATCCGTTAACGCCGGGCAGGATGCCCGGCACGGATGACAGAGGGATGACGATCAGTTGATCGGCGTGGCCGTAAAGTTGGCGCGGATGTCGGCGTTCTGCGCCTTGATGCCATAAATGGCGGTGACGGCACCGCCTACCGGATGGACGTTCTGCAGACGCTCGACGTTGATTTCCTTGAAGTGCACTCGGCCGTTTACGGCAAAGCCCAAAGGGTCGGGGGAAACTTGAGTGCCTGCATTAGGCCCGCTTTTGACCTTAACCTTGGTCGGCGCCACATCCAGATTGAGGTCGGCATTAAAACCGTAGGTGTTGGCGTTCGGGTCACTGGGATTACCATCGGAGGTGGAGAAGTTGTCCAGTACCAGTTGACTGCCCGTACCGTTGACCGATTTGCCGTTGCCGTCCACCGTGCGGTTGGTTTCCCAGATCAACTGGTTGCGCTTCTCATCGGTGGCGACGCCATTGCTGGCGGTTTCGATGCTGCCATCGCGCACAAATACATTCTTCAGTTTGACCGATACGCCTTCGTTGCCACGATCTTCCCAGCGCCCACCCGCAGCAGAGCACGCACTGGCGGTGGCGCCACTGCCGCCCACACACAAGGCGCCAGACCCACCAGAGCTAAGGGCGAGAGTCGAACCTTGCTCATAACGCTTGAGCACCAGACGCCCGAGACTGGTGCCAGTGCTGCGATCCCCCCAGCGCACATCGGCCACATCCAGCTTCGACCAATAGGTGCCCTTGCGCAGCTCAACCCCAGCATTACTGATGTCCAGCGAACCGTCGCGAAAATGCATGTCGTAGGTGGTGCCCGATAACCACAAACCCTTGCCCGTTTCATCAACGGTGATCGCGGCCTTGGCCTCAGTGACATAAAAGTCGGCGTTGTAACGAACGCCATCGCCAATGCTGCCGCCCGGCTGCAGTGTCAACTGGCCATTGAGGGTGAAATCATAGGCGGGGAAAATCTCCATCAACACCAGCAATTCGGTGCCGCCCTGCAACGGCGCGGTGGCGCTGCCCACCCGCAAGCCATCAAAGCTGTAACTGCCCTTGACGTTGTTCAGACCCAAGCGCAGACCGTCAAAATGGCCGTTGTAATTACCCTTACTCATGTCACTTTGGGTGCCGGCATAGCAGCTGGTACTGATACCGGCGGCGCAGCTCTTGGTCAGGTCCAGAGTGAACAGGCCCGTGCCATGGGTGCGCAAGCCGCTGAACCACATGCTGTTGCCATTGTCGGTCAGGGATACCGAGCTATTGGCCATGTTCCAACTCAGGTCGGCGCTGAGCCCCTTCAAGCCGGAGTTGACGTCGCCACCGGGGCGCAACTTCAGCCAGTTTTGCTTGAGACCGTCATCAATAAAATTAAGATCGAAGGCCAGGCTGCCCAGCTTCTGATTGGAGGGATTACCCATGATCAAGCCACCCAGAGTGGCGTTCAAATTCAGATCCTGGAACGCCACCTTGGCATAGCTGCCCAGGCCATCCTGCTCAAGGTCAAGGGTCAGGCCCGAGGTGCTGCTCAACGTGCCGGCAAAGTTCTCAGCACGCAGCACACCCTCATCCTGATACTGGAACAGGCTGTTGCTAATGGTCACATTGGGCTTGATCCGCAGGCCTTCGCCACTGGCACCACCACTGGCGATGCTGATGCTGCCACCCAGACGCAAGTCCATGTTGAGTTTGCCGAAGCTACGACTGGCCGATGGATCACGGCTGTCCGGGGTACTGGGCGTCACCGCCACACCAGCGATAGGGTCACCATGTGCCAAGTCCAAACCAATAGCACCAATATTGGCGACCAAACGCGAACTGCCGAGATCCAGCTTGATTTCCTGAGCGCTGCCGCCGCCGACGATATCGAGATAAGCATCGTTCAGGTAGGCGTCAAAAGAAGCGCCTTTGACGATCAAGTCGAAGCCGTTATCGCGGTAATAGAAGGTCACATCCGACAATGACAAGGTACTGTCATCGACCGCAAAACCACTCACCCCTGTGGCTCCTCCGCCTTTGAGTTTGAGGCTGGCACCAAGGGTGTAAAAGGCGCGAAAGTTGCCAAAACTATTGCTGCTGCCGGCCATCTCAATGTTGCCGACACCCAGGATCGAAGGTGCAGCATGGTGTTCGATCTGTAGCTGATCGCCGACAACGTCAACGGTCGTAGTGGAGGCCTGCGCAGCATTTTGCGGGCCACTGCTAACATCTTTGAGGCTGAGGGTTTGACCATCCTGACTGTAATTCACACTGCCGGCCTTCCAGCCACCGCCGACGGTTTCCAGGCTGATGCCATCTTGACCGCTAACCCCGGACAATGAGGCGTCATCCAAGGCTTGCATGGCCTGCGCAATGGGGCTGAGAACAAAGGGCAACAGCAGCAAATAGCGACGCATCGACAGCCCCTTCAGTTTTTAGGAAACACCAGGACATTGCCCTGCATGCGGATGGAGCCATCGATCTTGGCCGAGAAAATATTGGTCTGCTGGTAGCTGGCATCACCGCCATTGGCGACGGTGCCTGCGCTATTGCGCCAGCCCCCCTGATTGGCCACAGCAAAGGCAAAGCTGCCGTCCTTGAACTTGACCTCGTTGGGCAAACCGAACTCCAGCACATCTCGATTAAAGCCCGCACCATCCCCAGCAAAACCACTGTTAATCACCCGCGTGCGCAGGGTAAGCCCCTCGAAACTGAAGATGCCTTTGATGTTATCGAGCACATACCAACCACCGGCGGCCTCAGAGCGCACGGCTAGGCGCATGCCACAGTTCTCCGGCGTAGTTGAGCCCTTGGTGGCGCAACTGCGCTCGCCAACCGTCCAGGTAGCCGCATTGGTAGATGCAGGCTTGCTCCAGAGCGGCCCACCCTCTTTGTTGATACTGAACTCGCCGGACAGGTACACCCCACCCTGGCCGCTGACATCACTAAGCGAGTCATCGGCCAGTGGGTGCAGCTCCGCCTGGGCGGTGGCCGTCAGCAATGTGCACAGCAACAGGCCTAACCTAGAGATCATGACTGGTCGCCTTCAGGTAGTTGAAACTCAGCCCGCGGATTTCATTGCTGCCGAAGTTATAGCCGCCGGTGGGCGCCACTCCGGCACTGGAGCGGGCGCCGCCAAAGTTGAGGTTGTCCACCACCACATTGGTACGCGGCGCATTGGCGTAGAATTCGCTAGCCCGGCTGTTGCGCTCGGCAGCAGTGCTCGCGCCCGCCAACGGGTTGGGCAGCTCCAGAACAAACTGGCCATTGCTGGTGACATCCAGCAACAACGGTTGGGTCTTGCCGTAACCGAGCGCCACGTTGGCATAGGAGTTGGTCAGGTAGATGGTTCGCGCCGCCAGTTCGGCCGCCGAAGTACAGTTGAGCGTGCCGCTCGCGCAAGAGGTGATTTCCAAGGTTTTGGCAAAGATATTCAAGCGCGCCTCACCCACCATCTGCGCCCGCGCACTGTCACCCCACAAACGCAGGTATGAGCCGTCCATGGCCAACTCGCCAATATCGATATTGATCACGTCAGTGCGCCCCGCGGCGACCTGAAAATCAAAGCGCACACCCATATCGATTTTTTCTGCTGCCCGACTGGAGCAGTTGTTGCCGGCACCCGCGAAACCGGCAATACAGGCATTGCCGCCCGTGCTCAGCCGCTCAGGGAAGGTCAGCTCCAGCACCGCAACATTATTTGGCGTGGTCTGCACCCACTGGCCATCATCGCGCAGGCTGCGCAGGTCTTCGCCCTTGGCCAGGTTCAGCGCGAAGGGATGAGCCAGCCGGCCGGTCGTCACCGGATTGAGATTGGCGCCTTTGTTACTGCCCGCGGCCCCCAGGTAGAACTCCTTAACCGAGATCGGCACGTTCTGCCCGCTGCCGTTGGTAATGTCATTGATGGTAATGGTCGACTGCCCGGCATCCAGCAGAATGTTTTCCAGTACGAAGCCAAAACCAGCACCTTGTACCTTTGACATTTCACCGTCATCTAGGGCGACCATCTCGGCCCGGGCGCTGGCGACGCTCAGAAGCGCTAGTAGTGGCAGCAGACTGCGCATGCTCAGCACCCCTTGGTGGCCGCGCCAAAGCAGGTATCCACACGCGGGATACCGCCAAACGCCTGGTCAAAGTTGATCGTGATCGGCGCCACCAGGTTGCCGTTGGCATCTTTGAATTTGGGAATATTCAGATAGGCACCGGCCAGTGCCTCCTTGAAGGTATTGCTGTCCAAGTCTTTCCACGATACGGCTTGGGTCTGCATGGAGATAAAAAAGCCACGGGCAGCGCCCTCAATAGCTTGGGTAGCTGAATTATCCGCAATAGCCGCATTACCAATGGGTAACGATTGGAATTGACTCAAAGGAAAGCAGGTTGTTACGCCAGTTACCGCACAGTTACTGGAAGTAAAAAGGCTTAGTAGTGCATTGGTTAATCCGCCAAGGCATCCACTTGAGCAACTCAAAGAGCTGCCATTAGGCATACCCGAGTAGGTAGCGCGCACAGGATCCAAGTTACCGGCGCTATTAACCAATGTGGCGTCAGCTTCCATAATGCTGGAGCGATATACACCGGCCAACCCCAGCAAAAATCGCGTACCGCCGCTGGCCGCGTTATAGATAGGATCTGCGGTGCCCTTGATATGCACCGGCACACTGCCAGAGAGCGTCTGAATATCGCCAGACAGCGTGCCTTTTGACTCAGCAAAACCAACCCGCAGACCAACAATCTTGTTGCCGGAATAGGCCAACTCGACAAACGGGTCATTGATCATGAACGGATTGACCGCACCGGTCGAATCATTCACCGAACCCAGGGCAAAGTTATTGATCAGGATGTCCGACGTCCCAGCCGCCTCCCCAGCACGGTCGTAGAGCCCAAGCTGCAGCTTATTCATATTCATCTGGGTTTCGACTTTCAGGCCCAGATTAATCCGGGTGTAATCGATCCCCGCATTGCTATCGGTGGTCAGATTGATAAAGCCCTGCCCGGCAACATCCGACAGCTCATTGTCGGCCATGGGCTCCAGTCGCGCCTGCGCCGTGCTCGCCAAAACGCAGGCAGCCAGGACGGTAAAAGCGCGAAGAACAGGTCGCAAGGTCGCACGCATGGGCATTCCCTATCAGTCAGACAAACCAGGCCGAAAGGCTCGGCACCGCGATAGCACTATAAGTGCGAGCAACCCAGATGCGCCCAACCCATAGTCGAGTAAACCGCGCGCATCGGCGCCCCTGCTGCCGACAACCGTTACCCATTACCACAGCCACGTAACACCACCGACAGCACTGCCAACGCGCCATTGAGCCGAAGGCAGTTGCGGCTGCTTTAACACACCGCGCATGCAGTACAATCGGCGCTTTTCTGGCTTTTGCGCCCCCTTTGTTGCGAGAACCTTGCCGCGTGATGATCGACCCCAAGCGCGTACTGCGCGCCCTTGCCGAACACTGGACGTTGCTGGAGCCGCTGTGCGAGCGCTTTGACCAGGGCACCCTGAGCCTGGTGGAGTTGCGCAACCAGCTCAGCGCCCAGCTGCCCGAAGGCACGCCAACGGACGTCACCGCCCTGCTCGATCAGTGGCTGCGCCTGGACATCCTGATTCCCGTGGCCAAGAGCCCCAATCGCTTCGAGCTGAATGCGCAGATCCACGACTTTCTCGCCTACCTGCGGCGCGAACACCGCCTGGGCTTGTGCCTGGAAATCGAGGCCTACTTGCGCCATCTGGAGCGCCTGGCCAAGTACATTCAGGAAGCCTTCGACAACCGCGACGGCCAGGACCTGGCTCGCCAACTGCGCCTGCTGGATATGCGCGTGCGCGATGTGTTGAAAAAACTCGCCAACGACGAACAGGCCCTGGTCGGCGTGGCCGAGCGGGCCAAGACCAGCGACCGGCAGATCCCGCTGCGCCAGCGCTATGCCGAAGTGCTGGCGACTTGGGACGAATACGTCGAGCCAATGATCCAACTGGTGGCCGCCGACGGTGCCTTCGAGCAAGGCGTCTATCGCGTCGAACAGGTGCTGTTACGCCTGCTCGGTGAGCAACAGCGCCTCGGCCATCTGGTCGACGATGACCTGCTGCTGCGCACCCACGCGCGCATCCTCGACATGCAGACCACCGCCCAGCTGACCCTGCGTCGCGCCCGCGAACTGCTGCTGCCCCTGCGCGAAGAAGCGCGCCGGCACAACGCCGTGACCCGCGGCGCGGCGTTGGCCCTGGCCGCCATCCGCAAAAAAGGTCTGGATGCCGTACCACAAGCCGCCTTGCCATTGTTTACTCGGCCGCAGAGCAACTTCCTCGGCACAGCGGCGCAGGTCGAGGCCTATGTGTACGCCCTGGCGCGCTTCGAACCGAAACCGGCGCAGTTCCCTAAGGCCAGCGGCCCACGTGGCAGCAAACCAACCCAGGCGCCGCGCACCGCTCGGGAAATGCTCGAGCGCTGCGAAAACGCCCTGCCGCTGCCGGACCTGATGACCTGGCTACTGGAACAAGAGCCCGAAGGCGCCACCGACGAGTTGCTCTACTGGTTCTCGCGGCTGTCGCGCGACAGCCGTTTCCAACGCGAGCGCCTAGAGCGCCGCGATTACCTCACCACCGAACATCAGGTCAGCCTGAGTTCCTTCGCCTTGCTCAAGAGCGGAATGCCCATAGCATGACTATTGACCTTAACCAACTGAGCCAACTGGCGCCGATCTTCCGCGAACTGTTCAAGGGCTACCACGTCAGCCGCCGCGACGCCGAGCTGTACAGCCAGCTGTCCAACCAGCAGGACCAGTACCGCGCACTGTTCAAGGCCCTCGGCTTCGAGCTGGTGTGCGATACCCGCGGTTTCTACTACTTCGTCCCCGAGCAGATGGGCGCCCAGGTCAACAAGACCGCCCAGCG
>DAITLT010000158.1:1051-7561 GCA_036835505.1 Pseudomonas sp. | reverse complement strand
TGATCACCGGCACCTTGGCGTCGCGGCTGATGCGCTCGATCAGGCCCTTGCCGCCGCGCGGCACGATCACGTCGACAAACTCCGGCATGCTGATCAGCGCACCGACGGCGGCGCGGTCGGTGGTTTCCACCACCTGCACGGCACTGGCCGGCAAGTCGGCTTCGGCCAGACCGAGCTGAATGCAGCGGGCAATCGCCTGGTTGGAATGAATCGCCTCGGAACCGCCGCGCAGAATGGTGGCGTTGCCGGACTTCAGGCACAGGCTGGCGGCGTCGATGGTCACGTTCGGCCGCGACTCATAGATGATGCCGATCACGCCCAGCGGCACACGCATCTTGCCGACCTGGATACCCGACGGCATATAGCGCATGCCCTGGATCTCACCGATCGGGTCCGGCAGGCTGGCGACCTGACGCAGGCCCTCGACCATGCTATCGATCACCGCCGGGGTCAGCGCCAGGCGATCAACCATGGCCGGCTCCAGGCCACTGGCGCGCGCCGCGACCAGGTCCAATTCATTGGCGGCCACCAGCTCATCGCGGCCGGCATCCAGGGCGGCGGCGGCGGCCTGCAGGGCACGGTTTTTCTGCGCGGTACTGGCCCGCGCCAGCACGCGCGAGGCGCTGCGGGCGGCCTGTCCCAGGCGGGTCATATAGTCGAGCACGGACTCAGTCATGGTCTTGGCAAGTCTGGCGGTTGAAAAAAGTCGCTGAGTATAACGGGCGCGCTGCTCCACGCCCAGCGCTGCGCGGCGGACGGTAGACACACAGTCCGCCACAGTCACGGGTAACGCCGCCATGCCACGCCCGGCCGGCCCGCGCGCGAAACAGTGACAACCACCCAACCCCCGGCCGACCAGGCCGCCCGAAGGTTGGGTAAACAAAAGCACCGGCAATGTTTACCTTGCAAGCATCCCAGCGCCGGCGCCGTTTGCCGCAGCAGCCCAAGAATAAGAGGCGGACCACCGCCGGAGTGCTCGCCATGCGTTATCACTGCGACTACCAGCCCAGCCTGCTCGGCGATGCCCCCCAGGTGCTGCATATCGGCCCTTGGCGCCTGCACTACCTGGCATTTTCCCGCCACGCCACCGATCCGCGGCCACCGGTGTTGCTGCTGGGCGGCGCCTTCCAGAGCTTTCGCTCGTTTAGCGGCGAAGTCGCTGAGCTGTTGAATGAACATCCGGTGATTCTTCTCGACCTGCCGAGCCAAGGCGGCAATCTGCAACTGGCCGCCGAGTTGTCCCTGGCTCAGTTGGCCGACCTGATCGCGGCCTTTATCGACGAGCTGCAACTGCCGCCGGTGATGCCCATCGGCCTGTCCTACGGCTCGGCCCTGGCCGCCCTGTTTGCCGCCCGCCATCCGCGCCACTGCGCGCGTCTGTTGCTGTCGGGGATCACCGCCCTGGCCCGCCCCGGCGCCCGACGCTTGCTGCAAGAGGGCTTGGACCTACTCAGCGGCGAGCAGGCCGGCGCCTTCGCCCAGGGCGCCCTGACCGGCCTGCTCAACCCCCTGCATGCCCAGGACACCGGCGTTTCTCCGGTGTTTCGCAAGGCCCTGCTGCGGCAGATGCAACGCCTGACGCCGATGGAAATTGAGCGTTACCAGCAGAACACCCGACGCCTGTTGGACTTCGCCGGCTTTGCCGCATACCCCGCGTGCCCGACCCTGTTGCTGGCCGGCGAACACGATCACTTCACCCAGCCCTGGGAACATGCGCGCTTTGCCGCCGCCTGCCGCGACGCCGACTGCGTGTTGATCCATCAGGCCGATCACCTGGCGCAATTCGAACGGCGCGAGGCCTGCGCGCGCCTGTACAACCCGTTTCTACGTGGCGAGGCCTTGCCGACCGTCACCCCCGGCGCCAGCCGCCTGGCCCGCAGCCAGTTGCTGCAGCTAAACAAACGCCACGAGACACGCCGGGCACCCTTGAGCCGGCGCGCCACCCTGCGCCAGGCCGACGGCGGCGAATGGTCGGTGGAGATCAGCGAGCTGGGCTTCTTCGGCGGCCTGCTGCAGGGCAATCTGCCGATGGCCGAGGGGCGTGGCTGGCAACTGCAACTGGCCGACCACAGCCGGCATGCCCTGCTGCCGCTGCGCCATGATCGCAGCGCTCTGGCCTTCGTCTTCGTGCACAGCGATGCGGCCGCCAGTGCCGCCCTCGCCGCCCAGCTACAGCCGACCCGCCTGCCAGCAGCGGCCTGCGCCTAGCAGGCCGCTGAAAAACCACCTCGGCTTTGGCTTCCTGCGTCGCCCTGCATCCGTGCAGTCGTGCGTTGGCAATACTGCGTTTTTCAACGGCCTGCTAAAGCCAGGCGCAGACTTGCGCCGCTAAACCCGCGCCTCAATCACCCGCAGCAAACTGGCCTGGCGCAGCACCGGCAGCCCCAGGGCAGGGGCCTGCTGGCCCGGATCGAGGATTGCGGTGCGGGCAAAACCGCAGCGGGCAAAGCCGGCGGCAATCGCCTCGGCATCCCGGTAATGCAGCGGGTAGCTGCCGCGGGTCAGGCGCCCGATCAGCTCAACGCCCCAACGCAATTGCCGATAGCGCGGATGCTCTTGCAAATCCGGGTAGAGCTCGGTCAGGTAGGTGGCCTGGGGGAAGCGCCGCAACTCAAGCGCCAAGCGCCGCCAAAAGTCCTCGATCAGGGGCAGCTCGAAGTAATTGACCAGCCCCTCGGTAATCACCAGCACCGGCCGCGTAGGGTCCAGCTCGGCAAACAGGCTGGCCAGGCTGCCGGCGCCCTGGGCGGCGAGAATATCCACGCTGGTCACCTGATGCTGGCCGCTCAGCCAGCCCTGGCCCTGCAACAGCAGGCGCTTGCGCGCGGCCATCTGCGGCAGGTCCGCTTCCAGGTAGCGCAACTGCGGGTAACGGGCGGTAAAACGCCGGCCACGGGGCGACAGGCCACAGGCGATCTCGACCACCTGGGCAACCCCCTCCTGTTCGATGGCCTGGGTCAGGCGCGCATCAATCAGCAGATGCCGTTGCAACAGCAGGCTTTCCACATCCAGGCCAAAGCCGACCCGCGCGCCCCAGGTAATCGGCCGCAACAGGCCGTGGGTCCAGCGCCCGAAGTGGGTGACAAAGGCCGGATCGGCCAGTTGATGGCGATACCAGACGTAGCCGGTGTAATGGGCACTGGGGGAAATGTGCGCACTGCTGGCTCGGGAGCGCTTAGCCATGGGACAAACTCTTATTGTTATGATGGCCGCCAGACTATGCCCCAGCGCCCTGCCGTGACAGCTCATGCCCGACGATCCCACCCTTAGTTTGCCCTGGCCGCAGGCCCGTCCCCTGGACGATGGTTTCTTTCAGCGGGACGCCCAATGCGTGGCCCGTGACTTGCTCGGCAAAGTCATCCGTCACCGGCTCAACGGCCAGTGGCTGGCGGCCCGCATCATCGAAACCGAAGCCTACTACCTGGCGGAAAAAGGCAGTCACGCCTCCCTCGGCTACACCGAAAAACGCCGCGCACTGTTCCTCCCCGGCGGGCATATCTACATGTATTACGCCCGTGGCGGCGACTCGTTGAACTTCAGCGCCGCAGGCCCCGGCAACGCCGTGCTAATCAAGGCCGCCAGCCCCTGGCAAGACCGGCACTCGCCGGCCGCCGCAGTGCTCGCCATGCAGCGCAACAACCCCACGGCACAAGGCCAGCCACGCCCGCTGGAACGCCTGTGCAGCGGCCAGACCCTGCTGTGCCGCGCCCTGGGCCTGAAGGTGCCGGAATGGAACGGCCAGCGTTTCGATCGGCAACGCCTGTTTGTCGACGACCTCGGCCTGCGTCCACCCGTAATCATCCAGACCACCCGCCTGGGCATCCCCGCCGGGCGCGACGAACATCTGCCCTATCGCTTTGTCGATGCCGCCTTCGCCCGCCACTGCACGCGCAACCCGCTGCGCCGTGGCCAACTGGAAGGCCGCGACTACCAGTGCCTGAGCGTTGAGGAACACCCTCGTGCTTGACAGTTTCGCCAGCCTGACGGCCTGGTTGGCCCAGCACCCCGAATGGTTGGGCTGGGCGATATTCCTGGTGGCGTGCATTGAGTGCCTGGCCCTGGTCGGCATTCTGGTGCCCGGCGTGGCCATGCTCTTCGGCCTCGGTGTACTGGCCGGCGGCGGCGTGCTCAGCCTCGGCACAACCCTGTTGCTGGCACTGGCCGGCGGCCTGCTCGGCGATGCGTTGTCGTACGCCATTGGCCGCCGCTTTCATCAGCGTATCCGTTGCCTGCCCCTGTTGCGCGACCACCCGGAATGGCTGGACAGCGCCGAACAGTACATGCGCCGCTACGGCGTTGGCAGCCTGCTGATCGGCCGCTTTATCGGCCCACTGCGACCGCTGCTGCCGCTGATGGCCGGGATGCTCGACATGCCGCTGGGGCGTTTTCTCGCCGTCAGCCTGCTGGCCGCCTGCGGCTGGTCAGTGGCTTATCTGCTGCCCGGCTGGGCCACCGGCGCCGCCCTGCGCCTGCCGCTGCCAGCGGGATTCTGGGGCCAGGCTGGAGTCGTCGCCGGCGGCCTGGGGGCGTGGCTGCTGCTGAGCATCCACAGCGGCCTGCGCCAACAACCGCGTGCCGCGGCCCTGGCCAGCGGGCTCGGCGCGGTGTTGCTGATCGGCCTGTTGCTGGGCTGGAAGCATCTGAATGAATTCGACCAGGGCCTGCTGGCGCTGCTGCAAAGCGAACGCAGCCCAGCCCTGGACAGCCTGATGGTGCTGGCCACGCGCCTGGGCGACTTCACCAGCCAATTGGCCGTCGCCGGCCTGCTGGTGACGCTGCTGGTGCTCAGCCGGCAGTGGCGCGCCGCCCTGTTTGCCGGCAGTGCCCTGCTGTTCACCGCGCTCAGCAATGGCGCGCTGAAACACCTGCTGGCGCGCACCCGTCCGCAGGTGCTGCTCGACCCGTTGCACAGCTACAGCCTGCCCAGCGGCCACAGCTCGGCGGCCTTCGCCTTTTGCCTGGTGCTGGCGCTGCTCGCCGGTCGTGGCCAGCCGCCGCGCTGGCGCCTGACCTGGCTGCTGCTGGCCAGCCTGCCGGCCAGCAGCATTGCCCTGTCGCGGGTCTACCTGGGAGCACACTGGCCGACCGACATCCTCGCTGGCGCGTTACTCGCCAGTTGCTGGTGCGCCCTGTGCATGGCGCTGTGTGAGCGCCAACAACCACTGCCGGCGCTGGCGAGCAAAGTCTGGTGGCTCATCATCCCGGCCTGTACGGCCCTGCTGCTGGCCATCGCCACCAGCGCCTTGCCGGAGGCGCTGCTGCGCTACCGCTACTGAATCAATCCTGCAAGCGCTCGAGCAGGCGCTGGATCAGCGCCAGTTGTTCGCCCGGCTGCGCCAGTGCCAGCAGGGCCAGTTTCTGCTGCAGAGTGAACGGCAACAGGTAAGCCAACTGATTGGCCAGGGCCTGCTGGCCGCTGACCCGGCCATCCAGGCCCAGCCCGGCAACCAGTGGGTGCTCGGCCAGAGTGGCCAGCAGAGCGACGAGATCCGCCTGCTCACGGGCCAGCGGCAGATCGTCGCCTGGCGCCAACCATTGCACCTCGGCCAACAATAATTGATCGGCCTGCACCTGGCTGGCGCCGACCCGAAAGCGCCGACCGCCTTCCACGCGAATGCCGAGCAAACCATTGGGCAGCTTTTGCCAATCGCGGATCAGCGCCTCGCAGCCCAGCTCGGCGCAGTGGCTGGCGGCCACACCGACCTCGCGTCCCGCCAGCAAAGCGACCACACCGAAGCCACCGCCCTGTTTCAGGCAGCGCGTGAGCATGTCCAGATAGCGCGGCTCGAACAGTTGCAGGTCGAGGGTACAACCGGGGAACAGCACGGTATTGAGGGGAAACAGCGGCAACATCACCGGCGCCTGGCTCATACCAGCAACGCCACTACCAGCGGCAGAAACACCGCGGTGGCCACCCCCATCAGGCTCATCGCCAGGGCGGCAAAGGCGCCGCTCTCTTCGCTCTCCTGCAGGGCCTGGGCGGTGCCGACCGCGTGGGCGGTCAGGCCCAGGGCCATGCCCAGCGCCGCGGGATGCTGGACACCGACACGGCGCAACAGCTCCGGCCCGCACATGGCCCCCAGCACGCCGGTAATCAGCACGAACACCGCGGCCAGGGCCGCCACACCGCCAATCTGCTCGGCCACCAGCATGGCGATCGGCGAGGTCACCGACTTCGGCGCCATGGTCATCAGGATCATCGGTTCGGCGCCCAAGGCCCAGGCCAGCACCACGCCCAGCAGCGTCGCCACGACCCCCGCAATCAACAGAGTCAGCAGGGTCGGCCAGAGCAGTTGGCGGATGCGCCGCAGGTTGACGAACAGCGGCACCGCCAAGGCCACCGTGGATGGGCCGAGCAGAATGATCAGCAACTGCGCGCTCTGCTGGTATTCGCGGTAGTTAAGGCCACAGGCCAGGAGCACGCCGATCACCAGCAGCATCGACAGCAACACCGGCTGCAGCAGCGGCTTGAGCAACCGCCAGTGCGTCCGCTCGTAGGCCGCCAGGGCC
>DAITLT010000158.1:0-1041 GCA_036835505.1 Pseudomonas sp. | reverse complement strand
CCCAGGGTGATCCCCACACCAAACAGCGGATGATGGATCAACGCCTGCCAGGCCGCGGGCCAGTCCAGGTTCATGGCGCCTCCCGGCGGCGCGCCTGGCGCTCGATCAGGGCCTGCATCAGCCAGCCGGTAAACACCAGCGACAGCAGCAGCGACAGCACCAGCGCACCGACAATCGCCCAGAAGTCGGCAATGATCGCCTCGGCATAGACCATCACCCCAACCGCCGCCGGCACCAGCAGCAGCGGCAGATAACGCAGCAGACCGCTGGCCGCCACCGTCAACGGCTCGCCGACCTCACCGCGCAGCAGGAGGAACACGAACAGCAGCAGCATGCCGATGATCGGCCCCGGCAACATGGGTAAAAGCAGAACATTGAGGGCGGTGCCGAACAATTGAAACAGCACCAGCCAGGTCAGGCCACGTAGCAGCATGGGAGTCTCCAGCGGGATGGCGCGGCCATTATGGCATGCCGGCCGCGCGTCAATGGCTTACACCTTGGCATGCTCTTCGCGGCTTGACCGGGCACGCTCTGCGTGATGATCTAGGGGTCACGGAGTTACACCCCTAAAAATAACAACACCCGCATCCTCAAGGAGGATCTATGCCGCTCGTACCCGTAGCAGAACTCAAGGACTATATCGGCAAGGAACTTGGCAGTTCCCAATGGCTGAGCATCGACCAGGAGCGCATCAACCAGTTCGCCGAATGCACCGGCGACCACCAGTTCATCCACGTCGATCCGGAGAAGGCCAAGCTGACCCCGTTCGGCGGCACCATTGCCCACGGCTTTCTGTCGCTGTCGCTGCTGCCGATGCTGATGGAGAAAATCATGATCATGCCGCAAGGCCTGAAGATGGCCGTCAACTATGGCCTGGACAGCCTGCGCTTTATCCAGCCGGTCAAGGTCAACTCCAGGGTGCGCCTGGTGCTGAGCCTGGTCGAGGTCAGCGAAAAGAACCCCGGCCAGTGGCTGCTCAAGGCCCGCGCCGTGCTGGAAATCGAAGGCTCGGCGAAACCGGCCTATATCGCCGAACCCCTG
>DAITLT010000157.1:0-7567 GCA_036835505.1 Pseudomonas sp. | reverse complement strand
GTTACGAGTGGACCCTGAGCGGCAAGCGCGAAATGCTGGTGCCCTACAACAGCTACGCCGTACACCAGCAAGGCATCGCCTACGAGGACATCCTCAAGGAAAAAACCGTCAACCCGCAGTTGCTGCGTTACGAGCTGCACCGCGTCTGGGTGGTCGAGGCCAGCCTGCGCAAGGGCTTTAGCCATCCGTATGCCAAGCGCCGCTTCTACCTGGACGAGGACAGCTGGCAGATCCTCGCGGTCGATGTGTACGACAAGAAGGGTGAGTTGGTTGGCCTGCAGGAAAGCCACCCGATCAACTACTACGATGCGCCGATGTTTGGCAGCACCCTGGAAACCATCTACGACTTCCCCGGCAATCGCTACTTTGCCGACGGCCTGGACAACAACGAATCGATGTACGACTTCAAGGCCAAGCTGGCACCGATCGACTTCACCCCGCAGGCCCTGCGCCGCGAAGGTAATTGAGGCGCTCAGCAGCGCCACAGCGATTGTGCCAACAAGGCTTCGCCGCGGGTCTATGCCGGCCCGCGGCGAAGCGCTGCATGAGGAAAGCCAAGTATGCCGCTGATTGTTTCTGCGCTCCCCGGACGTATTCGCGTGCGCGACCCGCGCCTGCGCCAGCTCGCCCGCCTGGAGTGCCTGAGAACCTGCCTGGCGCAATTGCCGGGGGTTGCCAGCATTGAACTGGGCGGGCGTACCGGCAGCCTGTTGCTGCACTACGACCCCCAGTTGATCGACAGCGAGACCCTGGAAGCCCAGGTTGAGCACGCCACCCTGGCCGCCCTCAAGGTGCGCGCCAGCCCGGCCAGGAGCGGCCTGCTGCAGGCCAATCGCTGGGCCAAGCTGGGTATGCTGGCCAGCCTGAGTGGCTCACTGGCGCTGCTTGCCCTGGGCAACAAGCGCGGTCATGGCCTGGCCGGCGGCCTGTTCGTGGCCGGCCTGGGCCTGCATCTGCTGGTCCACCGGCGCCACCTGCTGCGCTGATTGGCGCGCCGCCGCCAGATGGCGGCAGGCGCTCCATGCGCGGGTGATCAACCGCCGTGCGCTAGCCGGTGGCGCGCGGCAAGCCGGCACCGCTGAGGGCGCGCAGGAGGATGGCGATGGTGCTGCCGTTGTGCAGCAGCGAGGTGAGGATCGGGCTCGACAAGCCGAAGGCCGCCGCGCCGAGAATCGCGCTGTTAAGGCCGACGGTGAGCTTGAAATTGCTGTCCAACAGGCGCCGGGTGGCCAGGGCCAGATCGCGGGCATCGGCGACCAAGGCAATATCGTCGCGCAGCAGGCTGATGTCCGAGGCCAGGCGGGCAATATCGGCGCCATGGTGCATGGAGATGCCGACTTGCGCGCCGCTGAGCGCCGGAGCGTCGTTGACCCCGTCGCCGACGAACGCCACCTTCGCCCCCTGCTCGCTCAGGCGTTGCAAAATCGTCGCCTTGTCGTGTGGCAGCAGCTCGGCATGGTACTCATCAATCCCCAATTGAGCGGCCAGTTCCGCGGCACGTTCGGGGTGATCGCCGGTGAGCATCAGAATCCGCCGAATGCCCTGCTGGCGCAGGCGCTGGAGGGTGGCGGCGGTGTTCGCACGCAGGCTGTCATGCAGGGCGATAACGCCGATCAGCTCGCCACCGAAGCCGATATACAGCAAGGACTTGCCGGCGGCGGCGAGGGCATCCAGGGTCGCTCGGTGATTCTCCACGACAATCCCTTCGTCGTCTTCGATGAAGTGCCGTGACCCGACCACAATGCGTTTGCCGTCGATGCTGCTGGCCACGCCATGGGCCACGATGAATTCGACTTCCTTGTGGTTGAAGTGCTGGTGGTGCTCCAGTTGGCGGGCCGCCACGACCACCGCAAAGGCCAGCGGGTGAAAATAGTGCTCCTCCACCGAGGCCGCCAGGTTGATCAGGTCGCTGGAGCTGTACTGCTGGCTAAAGGTGATCGAGTCGGTGACGCGCAGGTTGCCGCTGGTCAGGGTGCCGGTCTTGTCGAACACCAGGGTGTCGGCCTCGGCCAGGCGCTCCAGGGCGCTGGCGCTCTTGATCAGGATGCCATTCTGCCCGGCGCGGTACATGGCGGCCTTGAACGCCACCGGGGTGGCCAGTTTCAGTGCGCAGGAGTAATCGGCCTGCAACACCGCCGCCACGCGCCGCCAGTCGCGGCTGAGCAGGCCGGTGCCGGCGGCCAGGCCGAGGACCATGGGCACCAGGCGATCGGCCATGCGCGAGGCCTGCAACTGACTGCGGCTCTTGGCCTCCAGCGACTGCTCGACGAATTCGGCGATCCGCGCGGCGGCGGCCTGCTCACCGACCTGTTCGGCGTAGATCCGCAGCCGGCCTTCTTCGACCAGGGTGCCGGCCAGCACGCGGTCGCCACGACGGCGCTCCACGGCGACACTCTCGCCGGTCATGGTGGCCTGGTTGACCAGGGCTTCGCCGCCCAGCACGGTGCCGTCCACGGCAATCACACTGCCGGTGGCGGCGATCACGCAATCGCCGACCTGCACCTCGGCGCTGTCGATCAGTTGCTCCACGCCGTCGCGCTCAACCCAGAGTTCATCGCTCTGCGGACGTAACAGGTGTTTGAGCAGGCCGTCGGAGCGGCGCTGGATGTCGTCCTCCAGGTATTCGCCGAGGCTCAGCAGCAGGGCCGTGGTGTTGGCCGCCAGGAAGTCGCGACGGGCCAGGGAAATAAGCACCGCCAGGCCCTCCAGCACATGGGAGCCGAGGCGCTGGCTGAGCAGCTCGTGCCAGCCCGAGCGCAGCACCGGCAGGCTGGCCAGCACGGCCAGGCCACCCTGCAGCGGGGCGGGAAGCAGGCGGCTGGCCAGCAGGCTGGCCGAGCTGAGCAGCACCTCGTTGGGGCAGGCCGAGGTGTCGGCCTGGGCCTTGCCGGGAACCTTGCCGAGGGACTGGGCGGGCAGGGCGGCGAGGCTGGCGAGGAGACTGGCGGAGCAAACACTGCTCGCCTGCAAATGCAGGGTCAGTGAGCGGATTTGTGGTTTGACCTCGACCCGTTCCACGCCCGGCAGGCGCTGCAGAGCCTCGCTAATGCTGTGCGCCTGGCGCGGGCTGTCGGCCCGGCAACGGTAGCGCAGGCGCAGGCGGCGCGGGGTCTGGTGCAGCACCTGCAGGTGGGTGAACCAGGGCGTGGACATCAGGCGTCTCCGTGACGTTCGGCATCCAGTTCGGCGCGCAGGTCGGCCACTTCTTCCTTGAGCTCCTCCAGACCGCCGAGCAGGCCGTCATAGAGCTTCAGGCCGCCGCGCAGCAGGCGCGTGCGGCGTTGCCCATCGCTGAGCAGCCAGGCTGCGCCGGCGCCCAGGCAAAAGCCCAGGAGCAACGGGCTGGCCAGGGGCGAGCGCAGCAGGCTGGCCTGCAGGGTGGCGCGGCCGACCTGGCTGATGCTGGTTTGTGCGCTGACGGCGGGCGGAGTTTCCAGCGGGCTGGACAGGTCGTTTTCAGTCATGCTGCAAGGTCTCGGTGGACGGCTCGGATTCGTTCAGCAACTGGCCGATCAGCAGCACCGCGGTGGCCCCCAGGGCGCCGACCAGCAAGGCGCGGCCGAACAGGCCCTGGCCGATGGTGGCGGCCACCTGGGAGCCAGCGGCCATTGCCGTGCCGCCCAGCAGGGCCTGGCGCAGGATGCGCTTGCTCTGCTGCGGCGACATGCTCAGGCCGCCCTCTTGCACCGCGCCCAGGCAGGCGCTGGCGACGAAACCGCGAACAAAACCCTGGGCGGCCGGCAGCAGCGGCAGGCTTGGGCGCGGCAATGGCAGGCGGATTGGCGGGGCGGGCAGGCGGCTGATCATGATGCCTCCGGACGTTCGCTGCGCGGTTTGCGCGGGCGGCGTTTGGCGGGTGCAGCAGGTGCGGCGGCGAGTGGCTCGGCCTCGACGGCGAGCGCCGCGGCGCTGTTCGCCTGGGGCTGTGCAGCTTCGTCCTCGGGCAGTTGTTGGCGCAGGTTGTCGAGGTAGTGACGGACCGCAGGGCTGCGCAGGCAGCGCACGGCGAGCACACCGGCAACCAGGCCGGCAGCAAAGGGCAGTAAGGGCAGCATGGGGATTCTCCAGGGGCTGGGACAAGGGGCTGGCGAGTGGCGATAGGCCCCGACCAGGCCGGCTAAACGGAGCTGGAACAACGCGGCAGGATCGCCAGATTGGTGGCCGACAACCTTGACGGGTGTCAACACTTGGGTGTGCTAGCTGCGGTCGGCCAGCACGCCGATCAGGAAGAAGACTAGTAGCAACACCGGGGCCAGGGTGTAGTTGTTGAAGTAGCCCAGGGCGTGGGCCAGCCAGGGCGTCAGGAAGATGATCGCCAGGCCGTAGCCGACGGCGCAGACCAGGACGAAAATCAGGGTGCGCAGGACGAAATTCAGGCCGCCGATGGAGCGTTGCACCCAGGCATTCAGGCCCGGGCCGAACAGCACGAACAGGGTGGCCATCAGGGCCAGGGAGATGTCGCCCAGGTGGCTGCGGCTCCAGCGCGACAGGGTGGCGATCAGGTCGAGAAGCAGATCCATGGTCAGTCCTTGGCAAAGCCGCTAAGCAAGAAAGTGCTGCAGCAGGTCGTTAAGAAACAATTGCCCTTCGCGGCTGGCGGCCAGCCGCGAAGGGTCACGCAGGAGCAGGCCGCGGGCTTCGGCTTCGCCACGGGCGCTGCTCAGCACGCTCAGTGGCAGGCCGGTGCGCTGAGTAAACAGGGCGCTGCTGCAGCCGTCGTTGAGACGCAGCACATTCATCAGGAATTCGAAGGGCAGCTCTTCGCTGGTGAGCGCGCGCTGGCCGGCCAGGAAGGCTTTGTCCGGGGCCAGGTAGTCCTTCGGCAGGCGAGTCTTCCAGGTGCGCACGATCTGCCCGCTCGGGCTGCTGAGCTTGCCGTGGGCGCCAGCGCCGATGCCGATAAAGTCGCCGAAGCTCCAGTAATTGAGGTTATGCCGGGCCTGGTGGCCGGCACGGGCATAGGCCGAAACTTCGTACTGCAGGTAGCCATGCTCGGCCAGCAATTGCTGGCCGGCCTCCTGAATGTCCCAGAGGGTGTCGTCCTCCGGCAGGGTCGGCGGCTGGCTCCAGAACAGCGTGTTCGGCTCCATGGTCAGCTGATACCACGACAAGTGGGTCGGCTGCTGGGCGATGGCGATGCGCAGGTCGCTCAAGGCATCCTCGATCGACTGGTCTGGCAGGCCGTGCATCAGGTCGAGGTTGAAGTTGTCGAAGCCGGCGGCGCGGGCCATGTCGGCGGCGCGAATCGCCTCGTCGCCGTCGTGGATGCGGCCCAGGGCCTTGAGCTTGCTGGCCTGGAAGCTTTGCACGCCGATCGACAGGCGATTGATACCGAGCTGGCGGTAGGCCTGGAATTTGGCCTGCTCGAAGGTGCCGGGGTTGGCTTCCAGGGTGATTTCGATGTCGGCAGCAAAGCCGATGCGTTGCTCCACGCCGGCCAGCAGACGGCCGAGGGCGGCGGCGCTGAACAGGCTCGGCGTCCCGCCGCCGAAGAAGATCGAGCTCAGTTGGCGGCCATGCACATGGCCAAGGTCGGCGTCGAGGTCGGCCAGCAGGGCATCGACATAGGCCTGCTCCGGCAGCGTTGGGCCGGCGGCGTGGGAGTTGAAATCGCAGTACGGGCATTTGCGCACGCACCAGGGAATATGGATATACAAGGCCAGCGGCGGCAGGGCGAAGTGCGTCTGGTCGTCGCTGACGGTTGCGCGTTGCGGGTCAGGCATCGGCCAGCCCCAGGCGTTGTTTGAGCAGGGCCATGGCGCGGGCGCGGTGGCTGAGCTGGTTCTTCTCGGCCGCCGGCAGTTCGGCGCTGGAGCAGTTGCGTTCGGCGACCCAGAACAGCGGGTCGTAGCCAAAGCCCTGGGCGCCGCGCGGCTCATGCAGGATGCGTCCGTGCCAGAGGCCTTCGCAAAGGATCGGCAGCGGGTCGGCGGCATGCCGCACTAGTGCCAGGGCGCAGACGAACTGGGCGCCGCGCTCGGCGTCCGGCACGGCCTTGAGCACGTCCAGCAGCTTGGCGTTATTGGCCGCATCGCCTTGGCCGTCGGCATAGCGCGCCGAGTAGATGCCCGGCGCGCCACCGAGGGCGTCCACCGCCAGCCCCGAGTCGTCGGCCAGCGCCGGCAGGCCGGACACCTGCGCCGCATGGCGGGCCTTGAGAATGGCGTTCTCGATAAACGACAGGCCGGTTTCTTCCGGCTCGATGCTGCTGAACTCGCTGACGGCGCGCACCTTGATGTGTGCGCCGAGCATGGCTTGCAGTTCTTTCAGCTTGCCGGCGTTGTGGCTGGCCAGCACCAGTTCAGTGATCGGCTTCATTCGTCGGGGAAAAATTCCTGGTTGAAATCGAAACTGTGCGGCACGCCATCGGCGGCGGTCACGTTGAGGGTGAAGCGCAGGGTTTCCCGTTGCTCGAAGGGGAACTGGGCCAGGTAGTAGATGGCCTGGCCTTCCTTGATCTCCTTGAAGCTTAAGGCGCTGCTTTGCCCCAGCAGGTTCTTCACTGTGCCGCTGACCTTGGCGCTGCTGGCGGTGCCGGCCTTGAGCACGGCGATATTGACCACGCCCTGCGTCTTGCTGCGCACCAGGCCGGTGGCGGCGGCGACTTCGGGCTGCAGGAAGCCGGAGTTGAAGGCGCTGTAATGCACATCCAGATCGCCATAGGTATGTTTCTGTTCGGCCAGGGCCGGCAGGCTCAGGCACAGGCTCATCAGTAATAACGCGATGCGGGTCATGGAGATTCTCCTTGCGTGGGTGGGCAGGCCTAGACGGCCGTTTGGCTTGGACCGCTGACGCGGTAAATGCCGATCTCACCCAACAGATTAGGCCACAGGCGGCTGGCCAGGCTGTGTCGGTGCAGGCGGTCGACCGCCAGGCGATCGAGCACGCGCAGCTGCATCTGGTGACACAGCGCCTCGAAGTCGAGGAAGGTGCAGAAGTGGATGTTCGGCGTGTTGTACCAGGTGTACGGGAGGAACTCGGAGACCGGCATCCGGCCTTTGCGTGCCAGGTCCCAGCGGCAGCGCCAGTGGCCGAAGTTGGGGAAGGTGATGATGCACTGGCGGCCGACGCGGAGCATTTCTTCCAGCAGCTTGTCCGGGTACTGCACGGCCTGCAGGGCCTGGGTCATGACCACCACATCGAAGCTGTTGCTGGCGAAGTTGCCGAGGCCCTGGTCCAGGTCTTGCTCGATGACGTTGATGCCCTTGCGCAGGCATTGGGCGATGTTGTCGGCGTCGATCTCCAGGCCATAGCCGCTGACCTGTTTGTGCTCGCGCAGCCAGGCCAGCAGTTCGCCGTCGCCACAGCCGAGGTCGAGAACCCGGCTGCCGGCGGGAATCCAGTCTTGAATGATGTCCAGATCGGCTCGCATGACGGCCCTACACGCTGATGCGGTGCATGTAGGCGCTGAATGCCTGCAAGTACCGCGGAATGGGAATGAGGAAGGCGTCGTGGCCCTGCGGTGCGTCGATTTCCAGGTAGCAGACGTTCTTCTTCGCGGCCATCAGCGCATCGACGATCTCCCGCGAGCGCGCCGGCGAGAAGCGCCAGTCGGTGGTGAAGGACA
>DAITLT010000156.1:6229-7596 GCA_036835505.1 Pseudomonas sp. | reverse complement strand
GTGGAACCGCTTTGCCCGGCCCACCCAACAGAGCGACTTCCAGCCGCGCCACCAATTGGACAATGCCGAACTGGCGACCCTGTTTCGCTGGAGCGAGGAGGAGTTTCTCAGCCGCACCGAAGGCTCGCCGCTGCGCCGCACCGGCTACCAGAACTGGCTACGCAACCTGGCCGTGGGCCTGGGCAATGCCCCCTCGAGCATCCCGGTGCTGGAAGCCCTGCAGGCACGCCGCGACGACCCTTCGGAACTGGTACGCGAGCACGTCGCCTGGGCCCTCGAACAACACCCCAAGTAGGCCAACCCACTTCGACTTCGACTCCCCACTTCCGACTCACCACTCACCACTCACCACTCACCACTCACCACTCAACGCTTAATAAAATGCTCACGGTAATACTGCAGCTCGGCGATTGATTCGCGAATATCGTCCAGTGCCTGGTGGCTGCCCTTCTTCTGGAAGCCTTCCTTGATCTGCGGCGCCCAGCGCTCGGCGAGGATCTTCAGGGTCGAGACATCCAGGCTGCGGTAATGGAAGAACGCTTCCAGGGTCGGCATATAACGGCAGAGAAAGCGCCGGTCCTGGCCGATGCTGTTGCCGCAGATTGGCGACTTGCCCTTGGGCACCCACTGCTCAAGGAAGGCGATGGTTTGCGCCTCGGCCTCGGCGACGCTGATCTGACTGTCGCGCACGCGCTGGGTCAGGCCGCTCTCGCCGTGGGTGCGGGTACACCACTCGTCCATGCCGGCCAACAGCGCATCGCTCTGATGCACGGCAATCACCGGCCCGGTGGCGAGGATATTCAGGTCGCTGTCGGTGACGATGGTTGCCATCTCGATGATGACATCGTGCTCAGGCTCCAGCCCGGTCATTTCCAGGTCGATCCAGATCAGGTTTTGCGCGCTTTGCATGGTCGTACTCCTCGGCTTGGAGCGGCAGTTTAGCCCAGGCCCGGCACTTGCCCAACGCCTCGCTTGGCCGGCCGCGAGGATGTGCGGCCCGCGTGCTAAACTCGCAGCCGCTTTATCCACCCGCCGCACTCCCCACTCGGAAGCCCCATGGCCAAACGCCAACTCAACCGCCGGCAAAACTGGCGTATCGAGAAGATTCAGGAAGAACGCGCCGCGCGCGCCGCCAAACGCGAATCCCACACCCTGGAAACCCTGGAAGGCGGCGAACTGGGCCCCGAACAGCTGGGCCTGGTGATCGCCCACTTCGGCGTCCAGGTGGAAGTCGAGGCCCTGGCCGGCGAGCAGGCCGGGCAGGTCTGCCGCTGCCACCTGCGCGCCAACCTGCCCGCCCTGGTGACTGGCGACCGCGTGGTCTGGCGCGCCGGCAACCAGGGCATCGGCGTGATCGTCGCGCAACT
>DAITLT010000156.1:0-6219 GCA_036835505.1 Pseudomonas sp. | reverse complement strand
CGGACAGCCGCAATCAACTCAAGCCGGTGGCGGCCAACGTCGACACCATCGTCATCGTGTTCGCGCCCATGCCCGAGCCCCACGCCAACCTGATCGACCGCTACCTGGTGGCCGCCGAGCATGCCGGCATCCAGCCGCTGCTGCTGCTGAACAAGGCCGACCTGATTGATGAGCACAACGCCGTGGCCCTGAACGCCTTGTTGGCGGTCTATCGCCAGCTCGGCTACCCGCTGCTGGAAGTCTCCGCCCACCACGGCAACGGCATGCAGGATCTGCAGGCGCGCCTGGACGGGCACGTCAGCGTGTTTGTCGGTCAGTCCGGGGTCGGCAAGTCGTCGCTGGTCAACAGCCTGCTGCCGGGCGTCGACCTGCGCGTCGGGCCACTGTCCGAGCTGAGCGGCCAGGGTACCCACACCACCACCACCGCCCGGCTGTTTCACTTCCCTGGCGGCGGCGAGTTGATCGACTCACCGGGGATTCGCGAATTCGGCCTCGGCCACGTTAGCCGTGCCGATGTTGAAGCGGGCTTTATCGAGTTCGACCAGTTGCTCGGCACCTGCCGTTTTCGCGACTGCAAGCACGACCGCGAACCCGGCTGCGCCCTGCTCAAGGCCCTGGAGGACGGCCGCGTGCAGCAGCAACGGATGAACAGCTACCGCAGCATTCTTGCCAGCCTGCCGACCTCGAGCCACTAACAGACCGTTGAAAAACGACCTGCGTTGGCAACACTGCACAGCACCGACAGCCAAAGGCCGCGATCATCGCGGCCTTTGGCTGTGTACTTACTGCTGATCGGCCGGCGGCCGGTCCAGTTGCAAGGTGCCGTCTTCGAAGATATTCAGGCGCTCGCGCAACTCGCCATCCTGCGCCGGCTCGCCGCTGGCGGCAGGCGCTGCGGCACCCTCACGCATCGACGGCGGGGCCACGGCTGGGGTCGCCGCAGAAGGCGCCGCCGGCTCGGCGGACGGATCAGGCTGCGCGCCATTCTCGCTGTCACCCTCGATACTGCGCTGGGCCTTTTTGGTCAGCACGATGATGTCGATGCGCCGGTTCACCGGATTCAGCGGATTGTCCCGATCAAACAGCGCCGAGGAGGCATAGCCCACCACCCGCGCCACCTGATCATCGGGATAGCCGCCAAACACCAGGGCGCGGCGGGCGGCGTTGGCGCGGTTGGCCGACAGCTCCCAGTTGCCAAAATCGCCGCGCCCGACAAAGGGCTTGGCATCGGTATGGCCACTGACGCTGATCTTGTTCGGCACCGCCTTGATGGTGTCGGCCATGGCCAACAGGATGTCCTCGAAATAGGGCTCCAGGTTGGCGCTGCCGCTGGCGAACATCGGCCGGTTTTCGGCATCCATGATCTGGATACGCAGGCCGTCCTGGGTGATTTCAAAGAGGATCTGATCCTTAAACTGCTGCAGTTGCGGATTCTCTTCGACCTTGTTCTGCAACTCCTGCAACAGCAGCTCCAGGCGCTCGCGCTCAACCTGTTCGGCCAAGCTTTCGGCCTGGGCCGGATTGACTTCGCTCTCCTTGCCGACATCCTGCTCCGGCCCGGCATCCTGCTGATCCTTGACCTCGGGATTGAGGGTCTTGTCCGGCGCCGGGGTTGGGGTGCCGCCCAGGTCGATGACATAGGGGCTGGCGCTTTCGGTGAAGCCCACCGGGTCCTGGAAATAGCCGGAAATCAGGCGCTTTTGCTCCGGAGTGGCCGAGGACATCAGCCACAGGAGCATAAAGAACGCCATCATCGCGGTGGCAAAGTCGGCAAAGGCGATCTTCCAGGCGCCGCCATGATGGCCGCCAGCAATCTTCTTGACCCGTTTGACGATAATCGGCTGATTATTTTCCATGCCTATCAGCTGCCACGCATGGCTTGCTCAAGCTCGCTGAAGCTTGGTCGATGGGCCGGGAACAGCACCTTGCGGCCAAATTCCACCGCCAGGGTCGGTGGCATGCCAGAGGCCGAGGCCACCAGGCAGGCCTTGATCGCCTCGTAGACGTTCAGCTCCTCCTTGGCATCGTGCTCGATCGCCGTTGCCAGCGGACCGAAGAAGCCATAGGAGGCAAGAATCCCCAGGAAGGTCCCCACCAGCGCCGCGGCCACGTGGGAGCCCAACTCGTTCTGCTCGACCGCGCCGAGCAGGCCCATGGTCACCACGATACCCAGCACCGCGGCGACGATACCCATCGCCGGCATGCCATCGGCAATTCGCGCCACGGCGTGGGCGGGGTGCTCCAACTCTTCCTTGAGGCTGGTCAGTTCCATATCGAACAAGCCTTCCAGTTCATGGGGCGCCATGTTGCCGGAGGACATGATGCGCAGGTAGTCACAGACGAAGGCGGTCATGCCCGCGTCCTTGAGGATGCCTGGATACTTGCTGAAAATCGGGCTGGCGTTCGGGTCTTCGACATCGGCCTCGATGGCCATCATGCCCTCGCGCCGGCTCTTGTTGAGGATCTCGTAGAGCATCTTCAGCACCTCCAGGTAGAAGGTGTGAGTGAAGCGCGAGCTGAACATCTTCAGCGCTTTCTTGAACACATGCATAAAGGTGCTGGGGGTGTTGGCCTGCAGAAATGCGCCGAGCGAAGCACCACCGATGATCATGACTTCGAACGGCTGAAACAGTGCTGCGACCTTACCGTGAGACAGGATATAGCCTCCGAGAACGCAGGCGAACACGACGATGATGCCAATGATTTTGATCATAATTACAACGCTTGCTGGGTCGGGATGAAGAGGCTCTGCAAACAGCCCTTCTATTTATCGGAACTTATGCGCCAGACTATAGCCAGTTAGGGCGAAAAGCCAATTTGACGCGGACCCCATGTCGACCAGCAAAGCACAGCCCCAAAGTCTTGCGGCCTGGCTCAAGGAGCTGGATGGCGTGCGCCTGCCCGTCAGCCGCGACAGCCTCGACCAGGCCCGCGCCGCACTGCGCAACAGCAACAGTTCGCTGCGCGAGATTGCCGAACAACTGCAGCACCGCCCGGTTCTGGCCCTGCTTATGATGCGCGGCGCCAACAGCAGCAAGAGCAGCCTCAACGAGCCGGCCGCCAACCTCGAAGTGGCCCTGACCCGCCTCGGCCTGCAGAGCGCAGAAGCGCTGCTGAGCAAGGTCAGCGCGGTGGCCGAGAGCGACATCCCGTTGCCGCTGCGCCAGCTACAACTGCTCAGCCGCCACGCGGCACAGCAAGCCAACGGCCTGTTCGGCGCGCGCCTGGCGCGCCTGTGGCATGACATCCAGTGCAGCAGCCTGCTGTTTCTCGCCCCGCTCTGGCCGCTGGTGGCCCGCTACCCGGAGCTGTTTAGCGCCTGGGAACAACGAGTGCTGATCAAGGGCGAGCCGGCCAGCAAAGTTGAACGCGAACTGCTCGGCGTGCCCTTGCTGCAGCTGTGCCTGGCCCTGGCGGAGAAATGGCGGCTGCCGGAGTGGATTCTGCATGGCTACCGCCTGCTGCTGAATGACCGCCGGCAACTGGCCAAGGCCCTGCGCATTGCCAGTAGCGGCGAGCAACCACCGCAACAACAGCAGCATCTGGATGACGACAGCGCCCTGCGCCGCTGGCTGACCCTGCCGAGCAACTGCATCCTGCTGGCCAACGGCCTGGCGGTTGGCGCCCATGAGTCCTGGGATTGCACCGCCAGCCGGCGCTGGCAACAGCTCACCGCCCTGTACCTGCAACTCAGCCTCGACGACCTGCAACAGCTCGTCCATCAGCAGGCCGCCCAGAGTGCCCGCAATCAGCCGATCGGCGAGCTCTGGCACCCGGCCCAGGCCCTGCTCTGGCCGTGGCAGGCGCGCCATCTGCAGGCAGCAACGCCGGCCAGCGCCCCGGCCCCAGACAAAACCGCGGTCGATGCCTGGCGCAAGCACTGCAGCGAACTGCTGCGCCAGCCCAGCGCCTTTGCCAATGTCCTGCAACTTACCCGCTGCGCCTGCGACGCCCTGCAGGCCTGCGGCATGCAACGCCTGTTGTTGCTGCTGGCCGACCGCCAGCATAGTCGCCTGGTCAGCCAGCAAAGCCTGGGGCTGAGCCTGCCCGGCAACAGTCTGAGCCTGGACCCGAGCCAGAGTCAGGTGCTGCGCCGCCTGCTCAGCGAGGCCACGCAACTGCGCCTGACCCCCGCCAACATCGCCCAATACTCGGCCCTGCTGCCGGGCAATCTGAAGAGCCTGTTCCCCGGCGAGCACCTGATCCTGCGCTCGATTGCCAACCAGCAACGGGTCGCCATGCTGCTGGTGGCCGATCAGGGTGGCAGCCCATTCAACGAAACCAGCCTGCAGGCCTTCGGTAAAACCGTGCAATGCATTGAGCGCGCCCTGGCCAGCTTTGCCAGCCGCACGCGCTAGGCACGAAACGGCAACAGCCCCTAACCTTTCCGCTACAATCGAGGCCTTGCCCTGACCTGGAAGCCATTTATGCCTGCCTTGCGCGACCTGCCGCTGGTGATCGAGCCGGCCCAACTGGCCGAGTGCCTGGATGCTCCGGAACTGATCCTGGTCGACCTGACCAGCGCCGCCCGCTATGCCGAAGGGCATATCCCTGGTGCGTATTTTATCGACCCCAAACGCACTCAGCTGGGCACGCCGCCAGCGCCTGGGCTGAGGCCCAGCCAGGCGGATCTGGAAACGCTGTTCGGCGAGCTGGGGCATAACCCGCAGGCCGTCTACGTCGTCTATGACGATGAGGGTGGCGGCTGGGCCGGGCGTTTTATCTGGCTGCTGGATGTGATTGGTCACCGCCACTATCACTACCTCAATGGCGGCCTGCCGGCCTGGCTCGGTGAAGCCCGCGAGCTGTCCAGCGCCACCCCACCGGCGCACCGCGCACCGCTCAGCCTGACGTTGAACGATGGCCCAAGCGCCAGCCGCGAGTACCTGCAAAGCCGTCTCGGCGCCAGCGACCTGGCCATCTGGGACGCCCGCTCGGCTGCCGAGTACCGCGGCGACAAAGTGCTCGCGGCCAAGGCTGGGCATATTCCTGGCGCGGTCAACTTCGAGTGGACCCTGGGCATGGACCCGGCCCGCGCCTTACGCATCCGCAGCGATATGCCCGAGATCCTCCTCAGCCTGGGCATCAGCCCGGACAAGGAACTGATCACCCACTGCCAGACCCACCACCGCTCGGGCTTTACCTACCTGGTCGCCAAGGCCCTGGGTTATCCACGGGTCAAGGCCTATGCCGGCTCGTGGGGCGAATGGGGCAACCATCCCGACACCCCGGTCGAGCGCTAATCCATTTGCGGGCGCCCAGCCATCTCCGGGCCGCCTGATTGTTTATTCGAATTCAAGGAGCTTCCATGCAACAGCGTCTATTTATCCTCAGCCAATACCTGCTACCCCACCACCTGCTCTCACGCCTGATCGGTTGTGCCGCCGAGTGCAAGGCGAGCTGGTTCAAGAATCGTCTGATCAACTGGTTTGCCCAGCAATACCAAGTCAACATGAGCGAAGCCGAAGTCGAGCAATTGGACGCCTACGAGCACTTCAATGCCTTCTTCACCCGCGCCCTGAAGGCGGGTGCGCGCCCGCTCGACGCAACGCCGCAGGCCATCCTCTGCCCCGCCGACGGCGCCATCAGCCAGCTCGGGCCGATCGAGCATGGTCGTATCTTCCAGGCCAAGGGCCACAGCTTCAGCGTGCTCGAGCTGCTGGGCGGCGATAACCAGCGCGCCGCGGCTTTTATGGGCGGCGAGTTCGCCACCATTTACCTGTCACCCAAGGACTACCACCGCGTACACATGCCCCTGGCCGGCACCCTGCGCGAGATGGTCTATGTTCCCGGCCGGCTGTTCTCGGTCAACCAGACCACCGCCGAAAACGTCCCCGAGCTGTTCGCCCGCAATGAGCGGGTGGTCTGCCTGTTCGATACCGAGCGCGGGCCAATGGCCGTGGTGCTGGTCGGCGCAATGATCGTCGCCAGCATCGAAACCGTATGGGCCGGCCTGGTCACCCCGCCCAAGCGCGAGCTGAAAACCACCCGCTATGACGAGGCCGCACGGGCGCCCATCCACCTGGAAAAAGGCGCCGAGCTGGGCCGTTTCAAACTCGGCTCCACCGCCATCGTGTTGTTCGGCCCAGAGCAGGTGCAGTGGGCCAGCGAACTGGCCGCCGGCACCCCGGTACGCATGGGCCAGCGCCTCAGCGACCTAGCCTCCTAGGGTCTGTTCCCGTTTCATTCGCGGCCGCGCCGGAGCCGGTTTTTGCGCGA
>DAITLT010000155.1:0-7638 GCA_036835505.1 Pseudomonas sp. | reverse complement strand
TCAAGCTCTCGGCCTTCACCCTCGGCGCCACCTTCGCCGGTTTCGCCGGCAGCTTCTTCGCCGCGCGCCAGGGTCTGGTGACGCCGGAGTCGTTCACCTTTATCGAGTCGGCGATCATCCTCGCCATCGTCGTGCTGGGCGGCATGGGCTCGCAATTGGGCATCATCCTCGCCGCGGTGGTGATGATCCTCTTGCCGGAGCTGATGCGTGAGTTCAGCGAATATCGCATGTTGATGTTCGGCGCCTTGATGGTGCTGATGATGATCTGGCGTCCGCAGGGCCTGTTGCCCATGCAGCGTCCGCACCTGGAGCTGAAGCCATGAGCCGCCCGATTCTTGAAGTGAGCGGCCTGTGCATGCGGTTCGGCGGCCTGCTGGCGGTCAACAATGTCGCCCTCAGCGTGCAGCCCAAACAAGTGGTGTCGATGATCGGCCCCAACGGTGCCGGCAAGACCACGGTATTCAACTGCCTGACCGGCTTCTACCAGCCGAGCGGCGGCGTGATCCTCCTGGATGACGCGCCGATCCAGCACCTTCCAGGGCACAAGATCGCCCGCAAGGGCGTGGTGCGGACCTTCCAGAACGTGCGTCTGTTCAAGGAAATGACCGCCATCGAGAACCTGCTGGTGGCCCAGCATCGGCACCTCAACACCAACTTCCTCGCCGGCCTGTTCAAGACCCCGAGCTTTCGCCGCAGCGAGAAGGCGGCCATGGAATACGCCGCCCACTGGCTGGAGCAGGTCAACCTCACCGAGGTGGCCAACCGCCCGGCCGGCACCCTGGCCTACGGTCAGCAACGCCGCCTGGAAATCGCCCGTTGCATGATGACCCGCCCGCGCATCCTGATGCTCGACGAGCCAGCTGCCGGCCTCAACCCGCGCGAGACCGAAGACCTCAAGGCACTGATCGGCATGCTGCGCAACGACCATGACGTCACCGTGCTGCTGATCGAGCACGACATGAAGCTGGTGATGAGCATTTCCGACCACATCTACGTGATCAACCAGGGCACGCCCCTGGCCAACGGTACGCCAGAGCAGATCCGCAACAACCCGGATGTGATCAAAGCCTATCTGGGAGAGGCATAAGCATGCTGTATTTCAATAATGTCTCGACCTTCTACGGCAAGATCCAGGCCCTGCACGACATCAACATCGAAGTGCAGAAAGGCGAAATCGTTACCCTGATCGGCGCCAACGGCGCCGGCAAATCGACCCTACTGATGACCCTGTGCGGCACGCCGCGGGCCAGCAGTGGCAGCATCCGTTATCAGGGTGATGAACTGGTTGGCCTCGATACCCCGGAGATCATGCGCAAGAGCATTGCCGTGGTGCCGGAAGGTCGACGGGTGTTTGCCCGCCTGACCGTAGAAGAAAACCTGGCCATGGGCGGTTTCTTCGGCAGCAAGGCCGACAACCTGGAGCAGATGGACAAGGTCCTGCAACTGTTCCCGCGCCTCAAGGAACGCTTCGACCAGCGCGCCGGCACCATGTCCGGCGGTGAACAGCAGATGCTCGCCATCGGCCGGGCGCTGATGAGCAAACCGCAACTGCTGCTGCTCGACGAACCGTCCCTGGGGCTGGCACCGATCATCATCCAGCAGATCTTCGACATCATCGAACAGCTGCGCAAAGACGGGGTTACGGTGTTCCTGGTCGAGCAGAACGCCAACCAGGCGCTGAAGCTGGCCGACCGTGCCTATGTACTGGAAAACGGTCGGATCGTGATGCAGGGCAGCGGTGCTGAACTGCTGGTGGACCCGAAGGTGCGCGACGCCTACCTGGGCGGTTAAGCCACCCAGGCAGCCCGTGTGATTACAGGCGGAACTTGCTGACCAGGCCGTTGAGGTCGATGGCCAGGCGTGACAGTTCCTGGCTGGAGGTGCTGGTCTGGTTGGCGCCAGCCGAGGATTGCAGCGACAGGTCACGGATATTGACCAGGTTGCGGTCCACTTCACGGGTGACCGAGGCCTGCTCTTCCGAGGCACTGGCAATCAGCAGGTTGCGCTCGTTGATTTCGGTGATCGAGCGGGTGATCTCGTCCAGCGCCTGGCCTGCCGACTGGGCCAGTTCCAGAGTGGCATGGGCCAGGCTGTTGCTGCCCTGCATGGCGCTCACGGCATGGTCGGTGCCCTGGCGGATACCGCCAATCATCTGCTCGATTTCCTGGGTCGATTGCTGGGTACGCTGCGCCAGCAGGCGCACCTCGTCCGCCACCACGGCAAAACCACGCCCCTGCTCACCGGCCCGCGCCGCCTCGATGGCGGCGTTCAGGGCCAGCAGGTTGGTTTGCTCGGCAATCGCCCGGATCACATCCAGCACCTTGCTGATATCGCGGATCTTCTCGGCCAGATCGCCCACTTCACTGGCGGTGGCGGTGACGTTTTCCGCCAGGCTGCTGATCGAGTTGACCGTACGCAGCACCTGATCACGACCACGCTGGGCGGTACGCTCGGACTCACGCGAGGCTTCCGAGGTGCTTACCGCATTGCGCGCCACCTCATCCACCGCACTGGTCATTTCATTGACCGCCGTGGCTGCCTGCTCGATCTCGTTATTTTGCTGATGCAGGCCGCGATTGGTGTCTTCGGTCACCGCATGCAGCTCTTCCGAGGCCGAGGCCAATTGGTTGGAGGAGTCGGCAATATGCTGAATGGTATCGCGCAGGCCCTGCTGCATGGCCTTGAGGGCTTCCAGCAACTGCGCCGGCTCATCGCTGCCCTCGATCTGAATGTTGCTGGACAAATCGCCCGAGGCCACGGTGCGCGCCAGCGCCACCGCCTCGCTCAGCGGCTTGACGATGCTGCGGGTCAGCACCAGCGCCAGCACTATGGTCAGCACCACGGCCAGGACGATAAAGATCACCACCCAGTTGATCGCTGCGCTAAATGCCGCACGGCCTTCCTCAATGGCATCTTCAGCGCCGCGCTGGTTCAACTCGATCAAGTCCACCAAGGCTTGCCCCGCAACGCTGGCATGGTCATTCAGCTCGCCATTGACCACCGCCCGAGCCTCTTCCAGCTTGTCCTGGCCAGACAGCTGGACAAACTTGCCCTGCTCGCGCAGGTATTGGTTTTGCGCCACCAGGTAGCGATCAAACAACGCCTGCTCGGCCTGGCTGGAAATCAGCTTGCGGTAGCGCTCCTGGGCCTCACTCAACTGGCTCTTGAGCTGTTCCAGGCCCTGCTCGGTGCTGCGCAAATCCTGCGCATCGCGGTTGACGAACAGGCGCAGGGTCAAGGCGCGAATGCGCAAGAACTCTCGATTCACATCATTGAGGGCAAGAATGCTCGGCATCCAGCTCTCCCCAACCGCCGTGGCGTCTTCATTCATGCGCTGCATCTGCAGCAGGGAGAGGCCGCCAACCAGCAGCACAATCAACGCCATCACGGCAAAACTCAGACTGGCGCGGGTGGAAACACTGAGATTACGCAATGACATACAGATACTCCTCGGGACTGGTTCTGGCAAAAGCTCGCCAACACAGGGGCATGGTTATAAGCCGCTATGCCTTATATCGACACTGCGCAGCATGACTGGAGGATAGCCTTAGAAAAAAACACCATCAGCCTCCACCTCGCAAGCAACTCCGGCAAAAGGCAAATATCCCCGCGCCAAGCCGAGCGTTAGCCCCTAAAATGCCCGCCATGGTTTTCCCGTACACCCAGAGCCGCCGCTCGAGGCCTTATTCATGTCCGTTGCACCCCCATCCCTCGCCACCGACCGCGAGCAATTTCTCGCCCAACTGGAAACCAGCCTGCAGCAGAACACCCTGGTCAAGTTGGTGCTGTCCAAATACCGCGGCGCGGAAGTCGATTTGCAACGGGTGGTAGCGCGTCTGATCAGCGTCAAGGAGCAGCCTTGCCTGTCGTTCGTCTACAGCTACAAAACCCGCGACATCACCAAGAACCTGCCGTTGACCGAAGCCTTGCAACTGATCGCCGAATGGCTGCCGGCCGCCTTCAAGAACGCCCACCTGCTGTCGCTGACCGCAGAGCTGCAGCTGACCTTTAGCAAGAAGGACAAGGCCCAACTGTTCGTCGGCAAGGCCGTGCAACGGGAGGCGCCGAGCGCCGAGCACAATCGCGAGAAGAAGCGTTTTCTGGAGCTGAGCCGGCCGTTCTTGAGCGATCTGGGGGTGACCAATGCCCAGCACGAACTGGTGCCGGCCATGGCGCGCAAGTGGAAGCAGATCAACAAGTTCGTTGAAGTCTTCGCCCACGCCCTGAGCGGCTCCACCCTGGACCAGAGCCAGCCGCTGCACGCCGTCGACTTCGGCTCCGGCAAGGGCTACCTGACCTTTGCCCTGCACGACTACCTGAGCCACAGCCTGGGCCTGGACGCACGGGTGCGCGGCGTCGAGCTGCGCGAGGAGATGGTCAAGCTGTGCAATGCCGCGGCCGCCAAGCTGGAGCAACCGGGCCTGCTGTTCCAGCACGGCGATGTGCGCACCTACGCCCCCGAGCAGATCGACATCATGATCGCCCTGCACGCCTGCGACGTGGCCACCGACTATGCTCTGCACCTGGGCATCCGCTCGGGCGCGGCGATCATCATGTGCTCGCCGTGCTGCCACAAACAGATCCGCCCGCAGATGCGCAGCCCGGCGCCCCTCAAGGCGCTCCTGCAGTACGGCGTACACCTGGGCCAGGAGGCCGAGATGGTCACCGACAGCCTGCGCGCCCTGCTCCTGGAAGCCTGCGGCTACGACACCAAGGTGTTCGAGTTCGTCTCGCTGGAGCACACCAACAAGAACAAGATGATCCTCGCGGTGAAGCGTGCCGAGGCCGGCAACCCGAGCGAGCAGTTGGACAAGATCCAGGCGCTCAAGGACTTCTACGGCATCCGCGAACACTGCCTGGAAACCCTGCTTAAGGCCGACACCCTGCTACCTGCCTGACACCACCCTTGAGCTGCACCCGGCGCCCCGGTAACGTGGCGCTCCCTTTTCGGAGAGCCACCATGCCCAGCGCCCATTTTCTGCTGCTTGCCCTGCTGCCGGTATTTGCCGGCTGCCAAACGCTGTTCCCGGCGGACGAACCGGCCCCGGTTCCCGTGGTGCGCCTGCAGGGTGTGTTGCACGTGGTCAACAATCGTCTGCAGTTGCGCCCGTGCCAGGAAAAACGCCAGTTCATCCTCGAAGACAGCGGCAACACCGGCCTGTTGCAAGAGGCCGTAGGCTTGCTCAACGACCGCAAGGATGTGCTGTTCGCCGACCTCAGCGGGCGCATGGCGGCCAGCCAGGTGGCCGGCACCGATGGGCAAATTGAACTGGTCACGCTGTATCGCATCCAGCGCGAAGGCCAGGGCTGCGCCGACCTCAACTTCAAGCGCCAGACCCTGCGCGCCAGCGGCCACGAACCGGACTGGCGCCTCGACGCCAACAGCCAGGGCCTGATCCTGCAACGCCCCGGCCAGGCCGATCTGATCGTGCCGTACCTGGAAGAACAACTGCCCGAAGGCCGCTTCAGCCTGAGCAGCGAGGCCGACGGCCAGCGACTGGAACTGTGGGTCGCCCCGCAGCGCTGCGTCGACAGCATGAGCGGCAGCGTCCAGCACCTGCGTGCCGAACTGCGCCTCAATGGACAAACCCTCAAGGGCTGCGGCGCTTACGGTGGTGCCCGCCAGGAAGCCATCGCCCTGCCCGAGGAGTAAGGCTATATACCCGTTAGTTGTTGCAGCGCTGGCGTCGCGCCGTAGGAGCGGCTTCAGCCGCGATGCACTTAAGGCAAACGGCATCGCGGATAAATCCGCTCCTACAGAAGCTCAATCGCGCCCTCAACACGCAACGTGGACATAGCCAAGAGTAAGCCCACGGCAGCGTCACCCACAGAGGCCTAAGCTCTAGGCAAAACCTCTTGGGAGATTGACCATGCTGCGCATTGCCATCAACGGTTACGGACGCATCGGTCGCGCGCTGGTGCGGGCCCTGTTTGAACGGGGCCTGGAACAAAAAATCCATATCGAGGCGATCAACGACCTCAGCGACTTCAGCACCCTCGCCCACCTGACCCGCTTCGACTCCACCTTCGGCCGCTTCGCCGGCCAGGTGCTGCTGCATGACGACATCCTGCAGATTCACGGCCAGTCGATTCGCCTGCTGCGCGAGCGGGAAGTGGTCAACCTGCCCTGGCATCGCCTGGGCGTCGATCTGGTACTGGAATGCACCGGCAAACTGAAAAACCGCCTGCAGGTCGAGCAACACCTGACCGCCGGCGCCCCACGGGTGCTGCTTTCCCACCCGCTGGAAAGCGCCGACCTGACCGTGGTGTATGGCGTCAATCACGCGCAACTAGGCAGCCAGCAGATCGTTTCCAACGCCTCCTGCACCACCAACTGCCTGGCACCGCTGGCCATGGTTCTGGACCAGGCGGTGGGCATCCGCCAAGGCCTGATCAGCACCGTACACGCCTACACCAATGACCAGAGTCTGCTCGACAAGAGCCACAGCGACCCTTACCGCGCCCGCGCCGCCGCCCTGTCGATGATCCCCACCAGCACCGGCGCGGCGAAAACCATCGGCCTGGTGCTGCCACGCCTGGCCGGGCGCCTGGATGGCCTGGCGATTCGCGTACCAACCGCCAATGTCTCGCTGCTCGACCTGACCTTTAGCAGCGAGCGCCCAACCACCCGTGAGGCGATCAACGCCGGCCTGCAGGAAAGTGCCAAAACCCTGCCCTTGGGCGTGCTGGAGTGCAACGAGCTGCCGCTGGTGTCCTGCGACTTCAACGGCTACCCGGCGTCCTGCGTGGTCGACCTCAACCACACTCGCGTACAGGGTGAACTGGTCAAGGTGCTGGCCTGGTACGACAACGAATGGGCCTTCGCCAACCGCATGTTAGATGTGATGGTCGCCTGGCTGCGGCCCTGAAACCTGCCCAAGGTCTGCTGCGCTTGATCATGCTGCGTTGAAAACAGGCTCGGCCTGCTCATTTACCGGAGTAAACTCCGCGGCCTCGCCCGTTTTCGCCTTGCCTGATCTGCGCTCGCGACGACCTTGAACAGGTTCCCCACCTGAACCCATGCGGCACCGACCTCTCGCTTTAACCTGCCCCACAGGCCGCCCCGGCGTTTATAATCGCGCCTTGCACAACGCTGCCGGGTTGCCTCCGGCCCTATCTGGATGACCACCATGCTGCGTATCACCGAATTCAAGCTGCCCATCGACCACAGCGACGAGCAACTGCGCCCCGCTCTGCTCACTCGCCTGGGCCTGACCTCGGACGAATTGCTCGACTTCAGCCTGTTCAAGCGCAGCTACGACGCGCGCAAGAAGAATGCCGAGCTGTGCTTTATCTACACCATCGACTTCCAGGTGACAGACGAGGCCGCGCTGCTGGCCCGCTTCCCCGATGACCGCCACCTGAGCATCGCCCCGGACACCGCCTACAAACCGGTTGGCCAGGCCCCAGCCGAGTTGAGCGAGCGGCCGATCGTGGTCGGTTTTGGCCCCTGCGGAATTTTCGCCGGGCTGCTGCTGGCCCAGCAGGGCTTCAAGCCGATCATCCTTGAACGCGGCAAGTCGGTGCGCGAACGCACCAAGGACACCTGGGAGCTGTGGCGCAAAAGCGTGCTCAACGCCGAATCCAACGTGCAGTTCGGCGAGGGCGGCGCCGGCACCTTCTCCGACGGCAAGCTGT